>NZ_JBGTFY010000358.1:0-15210 GCF_041747015.1 Nostoc sp. | reverse complement strand
AGCATCCAGAGGTTCAAAAACCTTGCACTTTCGTCGGCGAGCGCCGGGCAAATTGGGAAACTAAGCGACGAAACTACTATTTTGTAAGCTGTGTGGCTTCTAGATTCGCTCTGGAGACTTATTCAGCAAGCCCTAGTTAAGCAAGTGGGATATCACAGTCCAATTCTCATTGATCAAGGGACTGCTGATAAATTTTTAGTTGAGCAATTGCTGCCAGATGTTTTTGAGCAAGCTTGTGCAGAAGTTAACCAACCCTTAAATTTACGTTATCAAGAAGGCTATGACCACAGTTATTATTTCATAGCCAGTTTTATTGAAGATCATATCCGCCACCATGCGATCGCTTTAGGAGTTAAGTGACTAAATAATTCGTAATGACGCTCCTACGTCGCTACCGCTACGCTAACGTAATTCGTAATTCGTAATTAATGGTGCAGAACAACTAGCTTGCCTACAGCAAGCTGTACAGTACATATGGGTTGATAATTATAAATTATTAGGATGCACATTTTATAGACCTATAATTCATTTGTTAATACTTATTTAGTAAATATGAGTTACGACACCTGAGTGATATCGTGTCCGGTTAATTAAGCTGAAGAAAAAATGTTCTTTCGGAGTCAAGACTTTAGTCCTGGTTTTTGGGAATTCAGTCCCCACTACAAAAAGCAGAGCGCTATTCCAGATACCTCATATTCCGAAGATTTCTTAATTTTCCTCTCCTTAAAATGAAACAAGAGCCTTACAACGACTCTAAATAAATCAAAAGATCCGCCATTTCTTGAGCATTGGGCTGGAATTTTGGCATTGGCGGCGTGTCGCCACTGATCACTTGGTGAATCAGTCCATACTGAGATTTGCGCTTTGAGACAGCTTGTAAACTTGGACCCACTCGCCCATCTGCTTGCAAGCCATGACAACCAGCACAATTGATTTGAAAGATAGCGTGTCCTTGAACTTGGTTTCCTGTCAAGGATAGAACACTCTTGACGTATGGATCGGAGGCTTGAACCAACTGAACACCAAAAAAGCCCAAAGGAACTGCTAGCAGTATCGTCAGAGTCAACAAAACGATCCGCTGAATCAAAATTTCAGGTTTGGTAATTTGGTTATCCAAAAGGTTTGCTCTGAAAGTCAAGGTGTACTAAAAAATTTTCATTTCCTACACATAGCTTAAAAGTTCTTGATGGTGTCTGCAAGCACAGAAGACTATTTTCTTGTGTGTTTGCCCTCCAAAAAGGCTGTAGGGCGCAGGATTCATCCCAAATTTGGTAAAATTAAAATCAGGAAACGAATATTCAATAATTGCAAAAAGGAGATTTACAGTGGTTGAACCCTTGCTATCAGGTATTGTCCTTGGTCTAGTTTTCGTCACCCTCGCCGGACTGTTTTACGCTGCCTATAAGCAATACAAGCGTCCCAGCCAGTGGGGAGGATGAGGGAGTGCTGAGTTAGGAGTGCTGAGTACTGGTTAGGAGTTAGGAGTTATGTTGTTCTTCATCTCCCTTATCTCCTACTCCCTGACTCTGAATTCTGTAGAAAGTTAGTGATGTGTTGCCGTAAACTTTCTTGCGGCAAATTTCCCAAGCGGGAATCTCTGGCGGTGTCCAGCTTTGCGAGGCGTGTTCAACTGCGATTTCCCCGCTAGGCTCTAAAATCTGATGATGAGCGATCGCTTCTAAAACTGGCTGATATAATCCACTGGCATAAGGTGGATCAAAGTAGATTTTATCAAATTGCTTCCCTGATAAAGTCTTTAACTGTTGGGTAATCTCTCCCCGCAATACCCGAAATTCTTGCTCGGTATTAGCTACCTGCTGCCAATTTTGTTGGATGGTGGCACAGGCTCGGCTTGATTGTTCAACTCCCACTACTAAACTGGCTCCTCTACACAAAGCCTCTGCACCAATTGAACCAGTACCCGCGCACAAATCTAACCAGCGACACCCTGCAATTTCTCCTTGCCAAATATTAAAAACTGCCTCTCTTACCCGCGCACTGGTAGGTCTAGTTTCTTTACCTGGTAAAGTTTTTAGCTGGCGATTCCCGTAAATTCTCAGACTCATTGGTCATTGGTCATTAGTCATTGGTCATTGGTCATTAGATTTAGATGAAGAACAAAGAACAAAAAGAATATTAGGCAGGAACTTTTTCGCGGACTTGAGCAACAAAATTAGACAAGATTTGCAATCCGATATTAGAGGATTTTTCGGGGTGAAATTGGACTGCCATCAGGTTTTCATGAGCGATCGCAGCTGTTACAGTTTGAGTACCGTGAGTGACGGTTGCTGCACGGATTAGCGGGTCTATGGGGTCAACATAGTAAGAATGGACAAAATACACCCAAGGATCGGACGGTAAATGCTCCCACAAAATGCTTTTTGCCTGAGTCACTTCCAATTGATTCCAACCCATGTGCGGAATAGTGATATCAGGTTCAGAACGGAACCGCCGCACTTTTCCTTTGATAATTCCCAGTCCTGGTTGGTTGCCTTCTGCACTTGATTCAAAGAGAATGTGCAATCCTAAACAGATGCCTAAGAAAGGTTTTCCCGATGCGATCGCATCTTTAATTGGTTCTTCTAAACCACGCGATCTCAAGTGTTGCACTGCTGGATCAAATGCTCCCACTCCCGGCAAAACTATTGCATCTGCTTGCTCTAATTCCTTTGGAGAATAAGTAACCTTAACAGTTGCCCCAGCTTTTTCCAAGCCTTTGCAGACTGAGTGCAAATTTCCCATCTCGTAATCTACGACCGCAATCACTGCCATTTACCTGCTCCTTGTATATTTATTATGGAGGGTTTTTCTATTGTAAATAATATTTCTATTCTAAATAACATTTGTTTGTTATGAATAAAAGAATTCTATTAACTTCTTTTGACGTTTGGCTATCCGATCAACTCTCAAATTCTTCTGATGATTTATTACTTGAAGTTACCAAACTTGATTTGATACCTCATGACTTAACTTTTTTACGCCAGTTACCCGTAGATATCCAACTTGCTAGTTCTCAGGTAATTGAAAAAATCAATGCAATCCAACCTGATTACATCATCTGTTGTGGCATGGCTGCAAGTCGCACACAATTAAGTGTGGAAGCAGGTGCTAGCCTTGGAGAAAGTATTTTACAGACAGAAGTTGATTTAGAGAAATTGGTGGCGGGAGCAGTGACAATTGAGATTAGCCACGACTGCGGTAAATTTGTCTGTGTTCGCGTAGCGTCTCGTAGAGAGAGTCTTTACTATTCAGTGTTGGATTACTTGTGCCAAAGCCAACTCACGGCGCGTTGTATTTTTGTTCACGTTCCGGTTCTCAATCAAGAAAATTTGATGGAAATTCTGGCAAATTTCGTATTAATTATTAATAAACTGGCACTTTTATAAAATTGTCAGCGTTTGGATCGTGAAGAAAATATTTAAATTTATGTTGCCATTGTTACTAAATTTTCTGCTTGGCCAAACAACTCCTGCTATGCCACCACCTGAAGAAGTGGTGCAACTACAAGAAGTGCGTCCTTTACCAGGCCAACTGGATACAGTGCCAATGTTTAACAGCAATAGTCCAGAATTGGTGTTAGAAGAAGGAATTTTACTCTCGACCTTTCCACCGGATGGAAAAAAAGTGCCAACGGCGCATTTGAATTTTCCCTTTCGAGGACGATTTGATATTTTTGCCCATCATGTTGCGAAAGCTGAACCACCAGAAAATTTGCGACCGCTCTATTTAGGGATAATTTTATATAACCCTGGTTCGGAATTGGTGAAGGTAAATATTTTGCAAGCAGCGAGTTATTTGAGTCAACCCGATGCACCATTTATTGAGTTACCATCTTTTAGTCAAAATATTTTAGGTAAAGTTTTTGCCGGGCCTGGCGATCGCGTCATGTCTGATATATTAAGGGGAAAACGACAAGAGATTTTCCCTGCTCAAATTGAGATTCCGCCAGGGCAAAGTCGAATGTTACTAAATTTACCAATTCCTGTGCAAGGACTAACACCACCCCTCAATGGTCGGTCTACGTTGATGCGACTGTGGAGTAATGGGACTGTTTATGCAGCTAGCCTAGCCATGTTTGCACGAGTGAATCCTGATGGCAGTGAGCGAGGACTACGGCAACCCGTTCGCGTAGCGTCTCCGACAGGAGAAGCGGGAACGCCTACCTTAGAAGAGTGGCAAAATTTACTGGATAATAGTGATGTGGCTAGACCACGGGATAAAACCCCCACTCCCTTAGAGGAAACCCGCAAGTCAAGAATTTATGGGCGCGTAGCCGGAGTAGCTGGTGGTTCCCAATGGCAAGCTTTATTAATAGATAATCTCAAAGCCAGATATCTAAATATTCCCCAGCCTGGTGAAGTGTTTTCCTATGCTCTCAGTAGCCTGCATGGTGGTACTTTAGGAAATGGTCAAATTCAAAGTGCTAGTATGCTGGTGCGTTATCCTGACACTGCATATCGCGCTCATGGCAACTATGGAATTCAATATAGTTTGAGATTGCCGCTATATAATAATACTCAAATTCCTCAAACTGTCAGTGTATCCATGCAAACGCCACTAAAAGAGGATCAGTTAGTTAAAGGAGGGTTACGTTTTTTTAGTATGTCAGCGCGTCAAGTGTTCTTTCGGGGTACCGTGCGGGTACGTTACAACGATGACCAAGGTCTACCACGAACTAAGTTTGTGCATTTAGTGCAAAGGAGAGGTCAAATGGGAGAACCGCTAGTTTTATTAAATATCAAAGCAGGCGATCGCTCTTTAGTAGAAGTAGACTTTCTCTATCCCCCGGATGCTACACCACCACAAGTATTAACAGTCTCAACTCAGGCTAAATCTCGGTAAGGAGTCATGGGTAATTTTTTTAATTTAAATTATTTCATGAGAAATTTATTAAATGCATTAGAATGCTCTTGAACTGATAAATTTGAGAAGTGATGAAACGCAAGTCTTACCACAAATATCGGTCTGCTCATAGTCTCTTCAAGACACAAATTCTTAAAAATAACCCTCTTGGTTGGATATCCATTAATATTTACTGCTTAACTATATTTCATGTATTTAGTGGAGGACTAGCTTCATTGTTGGGATTATTAATCCAGCATCATGCTGCTGAGGCTTCCATCACTCACAAAATTGGAAATAAAAGTTCTCTAATCACAAATAATCTTCAGAATAACGAAACTCAAATACAAGATTTTTCATCGCCACTAGTAGAGCTTAATCACCAGATATCGACGTTTACAACTACTTCTGCATTGATATCTAGTTGGTTAAGTCAGCCAGAAAGAGGATTAATAACTATAATTGAAACACTTTCTCCTTATGCCTCGGCATATCTGAGTTCTAGCCCATGGCCAGACATTCAGGAACGGGCAAAATTAGCCAAAGTACCTATCATAATGTACCATGATATTTTGCCACAAAAAGAAGTATTCTTTGATGTTACTCCTAATGAATTAGAAGAACATTTCCAATTAATAAAAGATCAAGGTGTGGTTCCGATTAGCATGGAGCAGTTAATTACTCATTTGCAGACAGGAATGCCCCTACCAGAGAAACCAGTTTTACTGACATTTGATGATGGTTATGGTGGGCATTATCAGTATGTTTATCCATTATTAAAAAAATATAATTATCCAGCAGTATTTTCGATTTATACTAATGGTGTTGGCAATAACGTTGGTCGTTCTCATGTCAGCTGGGAACAATTGCAGGAAATGGTAGCTAATCCCTTAGTAACGATCGCATCTCATACCATTAGTCATCCAGCTGATTTAACAGCTTTGACTGATGAACAGCTAAGTACAGAAGTCTTAGAGTCTAAAAAAATTCTAGAGGCAAAATTAGGTATTCCTATCCCATATTTTACTTATCCTACTGGAAAATATGATGAGAGAGTAGCAAGTTCAGTGCGTGAAGCAGGATATAATTTAGCATTGACAATGAATGATATAGATGAAAGATTTGCAGGTAGCTCAGATAATTTATTAGCAGTTTCTCGCTTTGGTCAATCGAAACTAAGAGAAGTGATTGCTCAAGCATGGGGAGGGTCACAACTACCAAAATGGAAATTACTCTTGGATTTTACACATCCTATTGAACGGACTGATACTACCATTAATAAGATTAATCTCATCTTGATTTCAGGTGGTAAGCCTAGTACTATTCATGCTGCAAGCCGTTATCAAGTCAAGGAAATTTTAGCTAAAGATAGCCCCAATGCGATCGCAGCTGTAAATGGAGGTTTTTTCTCTTTAAAATCTTTAGATTCCAATGTCATGATTGGGCCTATTTTCAGCCAGGTTACAAATCAATTTATTCCTGGTAACAGTTATGATATTCAGAGAATGATTGGACGCCCTTTAGTATTGATTAGTCCCTACACAGTACGCTTTATTCCCTTCGACCCTAGCAAGCACAATACTCTAACGGGGATACAATCTGAGATCCCAGAAGTCACGGATGCTTTTGTCGCAGCAGCATGGCTAGTTAAAAATGGCGAACCCCAGGCAGCAAATACCTTTAACAATCTTTATGGTTTTGACATAGCGCGCTACCGAGCTTTTTGGGGCATTAATCAAGCAGGAGCTCCCACCATCGGTATTTCTCGTGAATCTGTTGACTCTGTATCTTTAGGATTGGCGCTAGCTAAAGCTGGGTTAAATGATGCAGTGATGCTTGATTCTGGTCAGAGTACCTCATTAGTTTATAAGGGAGAATCTCTAGTAAATTACATTGCTCGCCCAGTACCTCATACAGTTGTACTTTTACAACCTTAGTAGGAAGCTTGCAACTAGAGTTTAGATGCAACATCAGTCGAGAAAATTCTGGCTAAAAATAAAAAGCGGTCAAGCCTCTTGAACTGACCGCTTAATGCGCGATCGCCAAAACCTAAAAAATTAGAGAAATATTAAGAAGTGTAAACACTTAAAGTTTTTTGTCATTCGATAATAACGATTGCAAAGCCTGGACTTCGACTATTACGCAAGACAGTACTTTGTTTATGGAAGCATATTGGATGGATATTCCTCTACATTCCTACGCCGTCTGTTTGAGCCGCTAAAATCTGAGAAATTCCGTTGCTCAATGTTAAGAAAAATTATGGAAATCTTATTTTTCTATGAAAAATGCACTAATTATTAAATTTTCGTTAGATACTGTGACATTCACTTAGAGTGAGGCTCCTAATATGCCCATTCCTAACACTTTTCCAATGGACGGATTACAAGTACTAGTGGTCGATGATAACCTCGATTCCTGTGTCTGGATGACTTGTTTGCTTGAGTTGTATGGGATCGAAGTTCATTCAACTTCCACGGTACATCAAGCCTTAACAGCGTTTGTCGAACTTTGCCCAGATTTAGTAATTAGTGATATTGCCCTGCCCGGTGAAGATGGTTATTCGCTGCTACGTCAGATTCGGCAAATTGAAGATAGGCTCGACAAATCCACTCCTGTTATAGCAGTCACGGCACTTGAAGAGTTAGAAGCTCGATTTTCGGAGTCGGAAGCAAGGTTTGACAAATGGTTATTAAAGCCTGTGGACATAGATAAATTAATCGGGGCGATCGCTTACCTAACAGGGCGTTCAATGTTGATTGGTGAATTAACTTCTTCATATTGATCAAGCTTTTCACCCCAAGTTTGTGTATTTAGGGTGAATACATATTCCGCTCTATCCGTTGCAATAGAAATAGCAAACTATAGCAGGTAATAAAAGGGCGGCATGACAATCGATCAAAAAATCAACCAAGAAACTGAATTAGATTCTCTCCAGCACCTGATTGGAATTCTGATCTTACTAGTAGAGGATGAGCCAGATATTGCAGATTTGCTTACCTTCATTTTGGAAGCAGCAGGTGCGGAAGTGACGGCTTTAAGCGATGCAGAAGCAGCCCTTGATGTGGTGGAATCGCTTCATCCAGACATTCTACTGTGCAACGTGAAGTTGCCCGTTCATGATGGAAATTGGTTAATTAAGCAAATTCGGGTGCATTCTTGCCCATCCATAAGGCAGTTGCCAGCGATCGCTATAACTTCTTATACACGGGAGTTTTCAAGTCATAAGGCTTTGAATTCTGGCTTTAATCGATTTCTAGTCAAGCTTGAAAGTCCAGAGGAAATCGTAGATGAGATTGCTCAACTGCTATCTATCGGTCTTTAAATATAAATACCCAGTTTTTATCTCATTTTTAACACTGATTTTACCAAATAGGCATTGGAGCGTGCAGCTAGCTGTACGCTCTTAAGAATGACTCTACCTTGGAAACCATATAACCCTAAGTGAGTAGGGATAGATTTATTAACCTTATTGAAAACCCTTTGTTGACTTTTTTTGCCCCTTACCCTTGGGCTTAGATTTGTTAACTTCTCCTAAAGCTTCTTGAAATAAATTGTGTAGATGTATGGGGACACTAGCAATTTCTGGTAATTCTGGCTCAATAGGTTTGTTGAATTCTTGCAAAAGTGCATCTAAGTCACTTTCAAGGCGAAACTCTGGACGTTGCAAATATTTCTGCAACACCTTTTCTAACTGAGTCGGATACTGTTTCGCTAACCGATACCAGATAAAGGCGTTAATACTTTTATCTTCGAGATAATAGCGAATTAATTTTTCAGCCCCTTCAACACTTTGCCAATCTTCTGCCGCTAAAATTGCTTGTACCCTGCTATATGTTGGTAAAAAAATTTGTCCCCAACGGGGATGAGAAAGAGCCGTTACCTGTTCTGCTTTCTTGAGTTCGGCAGGTAATTCAACCTTTGGCATAACCATTTTGCTCTTGCCGCTTTTGTTGTTAAACATCTGAGAAACTGCGTTTGAGTCAGCCCCAAATTCTGCTGCTGCTGCTTTGATTTCCTCGTCTCCAATGCCAGCGGCTTCTGCAACTTCAGCTAGGGATTTGGAAGTATCAATTCCTGCTGCTGCAAAGGTTTTTTCGGTAATTACTTCTTGAAATTCCGCTATTTTCTTATTAAGATGGTATCCAGATAACGTGATTTCATCAGTGCCAAAAAAGTCCACAAATTGCTGATGATATTGTGCTACTGACTGCCAAGCTGACTCTAGCAAGTCTGGAGCATCGCTGTAAAGATTACTTTTATAGTTTTCTTTAAAATTACCAATTGCTACAGCAAGTTTTGGTTTACCCAATTTACCCATCACTGTATAAGGGCCAGAAAACATCCAATAGTTGTCGGTAACAGGAGAAATGCGAGTTAGTAAAATTTCTCCTACTTTCAACCGAGATATTGCCTGTAGGGTTTGGACATTATTTGGCTTGACAATGTAGCGTTTATCTGTTAACCAGTTTGTCAACTCAAAGGGATCAGTTAGGATGTTAGTGATGGCAAATAAGCCAATAAAACTATGATGCCAGCTGTTGATCAGGTTGCGATCGCCTTCTTCTAAATCTGGACGGCTGGCGATAAACAACTCTAATGGTGACTTATCACCGACTTTCCCTTCTGTAATAAAGCTATCGATAATTAAGTCCTGCTGTGTACTATCTCCACTTCCCCGGCGCAACTGCGCTGCTGCATAAGTTTCCAGCGCTTGTGCAAGTTCACCTTCAGCATCAAGGACAAAATCAACCAAAGCTTGTTTTAATTCGTGCGATCGTTCTAATATGACATCCACAAGTTAATCTCTCGGTGCAACAGACGTAAATTATAGCTTTTAAAAGAATTGCAGTATCTAGCAATAGCTAGATTTATGGAGATGCACATTTAGCTGATTTAGCCGTCATCTTCTTTTAAACTAAATACAAGGGTACAACACAAGGTCAGTAGAAATGGTTGCAAATGTCAGTTATAGCTATATTTCTCCTGAAGATTATCTAAAAGCAGAAGAAAGCAGCCCTATCAAGCATGAATATAGGCAAGGAGAGGTTTATGCAATGGCAGGGGCAAGTAATGGTCATGTTATCATTTCTCTTAATGTTGCTTCACTGTTGAGAAATCATTTGCGTGGGAGTGGATGTCAAGCTTATATATCAGACACAAAAGCACATATTGAGTCTCTTAACACTTATTACTACCCTGATGTAATTGTAAGTTGTGACCAACGAGATAAAGCTTTTGACAACTTTCTACGTTATCCCTGCTTAATTGTAGAAGTGCTATCTCCTACAACAGAAGCTTTTGACAGAGGTGATAAATTTGCTGATTACCGACAAATGGAGTCACTTCAAGAATATGTATTAGTGAGTCAAAACCGAATGAACTTGGAGTGTTTTCGCCGTAATTTAGAGGGACAGTGGGTACTTTATCCCTATGCACAAGGGAATATTATACATCTGGCAAGTGTAGATTTTCAATGTGCGATTGCATCTGTGTACGAAGATGTCACTTTTGAATCGCCGCAATTGACAGAGTAAAATTAGGGCGATTTGGATAAGTTAAACTATAAAATATCTATACTTCTTCAATCGGTTGATAATCTAGCAACAACGTTTATGGAAACTCCCATGTCTCCTCTAAAAACTGATTTCCAAACTCTTTACGAAATAGATTATCTGCAATGGATAGAGACTACCCTAGCAAAGCTGCGGTGTCAGAACTATTCTAGTGTGGATTGGGGGAATCTAATCGAGGAAATTGAGGACATGGGAAGGGGTGAAAAAAGAAGTTTAGAGAGCAATTTAATTGTAGTTTTGTTACATCTACTTAAATGGCAGTTTCAACCTGAACAGAGAAGTGGTAGCTGGGAAGGAAGCATTGTTGAACATCGCAGACGAATTAAGAAAGCTCTTAAAGAATCTCCTAGCCTTAAGCCTTATCTTGAAAATATATTTTTAGAGACTTATACAGAAGCAGTCAAACAAGCAAAAGCTGAAACTGGCTTGTTATTAGAAACATTTCCTATAGAATGCCCATATAGTCTAACAAATGTAATTGATGATGAATTTTTACCTAAGTAACTATAGACTAACCACTAATATAGCAATCCTAAATTCTTGGCGGCTTGGCGGTCAATACGGTTTTGTAATGAGCAAATTCTCGTAATCATTCCAAGTCCTAAATCGTAGGATTAATTCATACCCTGGAGCAAGGTCTATTGTGTCTTGGGTGATGATGGGTAATGTCATAAATTTACTACAAATCCCTCAAATAATCATTTTTACTTATCTTTTGACCACTCTTGATTACCAGGTAAATTCATCAACATCTGATCAAATAGCACTAGGCAAAGACTTTTGAGAATTTGTATAAGTCAAATTTAAAAAATCTTTTGTTCTAGAGACAATCAGTGATTTATCAACCATTGTTTGCAGTCGTTTAGGTGTATATAAACCATCAAAAATCTCAGATGACGCTGGCTTGATTGCTGCATCAAAAGCCGCATCTAGCAAATCTTCCCATTCATCTTTTTTCACATAATGAGAAGTCTTATTATCCTGTAAATTTAAATCTTGAATTTCTAAAATCGAACCTTCAATCAAAGCTACCCAGGAATTAGTTAATCTTTGTTCAACTTGATTTTTAATCAAATGAATAATCAGCCGGATGAGATAACTCCTAATATTTCGGATATAACTCTTTCGACTCATTAACTCCAACTCATCAACAAGTACCAAAGCATCATCATAACGTCCATCAAGAATAGACTTCCTTAAATCCCAAAGTTCTTGAGTCATAACTTGTAGCGATTTATTCAATACTAAATTCAGCATCAACTAAAACCACCTAGCTTGCGTCCATCAGTGTCAATTTTCACTAATTTTTAATTTTGGCTGTGAAATCGGGTAATCTCCAATTTTATTTACCTTCTGACCACTCTTGACCACCAAGTAAATCCCTCAACATTTCATCAATAGCACCAGGCAAAGACTTTTGAGAATTCATATAAGTCAAATTTAAAAAATCTTTTGTTCTACAGATAATCAATGATTTATCAACCATTGTTTGCAGTCGTTTAGGTGTATACAAACCATCAAAAATCTCAGCAGATGCAGGATCGATTGCTGCATCATAAGCAGCATCCAGCAAATCTTCCCATTCATCTTGTTTCACATAATGAGAAGTCTTATTATCCTGTAAATTTAAATCTTGAATTTCTAAAACAGAGCCTTTAATAGAGGCTACCCAAGAATTAGTTAATCTTTGTTCAACCTGATTTTTAATCAAATGAGTAATCAGCCGGATGAGAAAACTCCTAATATTTCTAATATAACTCTTTCGACTCATCAATTCCAATTCATCAACAAGTACTAAAGCATCGTCATAACGTCCATCAAGAATAGACTTCCTTAAATCCCAAAGTTCTTGAGTCATAAATTATTACGATTGATCTAATACTAAATTCAGCATCAACTAAAACCACCTAACTTTCGTCCATCAGTATCAGTTTTCACTACTTTTTTGCTTGGTCAACTGCTGCACTAATAATTGTACTCCCAAAGCCAACAAACCAATTGCCACTATACCAAATATTCCGCTTCCTAAGGCAACTACACCAACGACCAAAGTACGAACAGCAGAGGAAATCCTGATCACTAATGGATTAACTGAATGGATGGGTTTGGTGGCAAAATTTGTGGCGATCGCAATCATCAGTGAGTACGCTGCAAATCCCATGCCTCCCGAAATCACAGCACCAGTTAAACAGCGTAACGGACTCGCTGTAACCTGTTCTTTAGCATCTGTTTGTGGTGTAATATTTTGGTTATTCATATCATTTTGGATTAGGGCATTGGGCATTAGGCATTGGGCATTGGAAATTGATAATTGTGATTTATTTTTACTATTTCCTATTCCCATTAACTATAAAGATTTATTTAAACTGATGAAGCTATCTGGATACCATGTGTAATTGTGCGAGTCACAAACAATTCTAAATCCTCATCATGAACTGCTTCCCTTACTTGCATCTTAAGTTGTTCTGCCTGCTGTTGAGACTCAATGAGGGCAAATACTGTCGGGCCTGAACCCGACATCATTGTTCCTAAAATGCCTTCCTGATTTGCAATTACTTCTCGCAGTTGCAAGACTTGGGGATAGGCTGGCAATACCACGCGCTCTAAATCATTATGCAGTTTTTGGGCAATTTGTTTTGTGTCTTTATCAAAGATAGCTTTTACAATTGCTCCTGAATGGACTGCATTAGCACGTGCTGCCAAGTTGTCGGTATCTCGAATATAAGAATTACCAAACTGCTGTCGATAAGTTTGGTATGCCCAAGCGGTAGAAACTTCCAAGCTGCGATATTTCGCTAATACTATATATATGTTATCTAAACTCGGTAAGGGAGAAAGTTGTTCACCTCTACCTGTAGCGATCGCAGTTCCACCCGCTACACAAAATGGCACATCTGAACCGAGTCTAGCTCCCAGTTCTTCTAATTCTGATTGAGTTAGTCCCAACTTCCACAATAAATCTATTCCCAGCAACACGGCTGCTGCATTCGTCGAACCCCCAGCTAACCCAGCAGCTACAGGAATGTGCTTGTTTATCGTAATATCTACACCCCCATATTTCCTAAAGGCTTCGGGAAATTGCGTTGCCATTAGTTCTGCTGCGCGGTATGCCAGATTAGTGTTATCTGTGGGTACTTGGGGATGGTTACAGTGAACGCGAATGCTGTCAGCGCTAATGGAATGCAGATCAATCTGGTCTGCAAGACCGATACTTTGAAGTATCATAGATAACTCGTGATAACCATCGGGGCGCTCGCCAATGATTTCCAGATACAAGTTGATTTTGGCAGGGGCAATTAGGGTGTAGGAATGCATTTTCAGTGTTGAGTTATAGCTACTCAAGGGTGAGTAAATTAGTTAGAGTTACCCATTGCTGAACGCTGAGGTCTTCGGCACGGGACTGGGGATTTATTTCTAATTGTTCCAGTAAGTGGGTCAGGCGATCGCGTTCTATAACTGATTGCAAATTATTTCGTAACATTTTGCGCTTGGCACCGAACCCCAACTTTAAGAAATTCTCGAACCGTCTTGGTTCAAGTGCTGGTATTTCCCTTTTTTGGGGACGCAATCGCACCACTGCTGAATCGACTTTTGGCGGTGGCTGGAATGCGGCGGCTGGAACTGTGCAAATTAATTCACACTCTGCTAAATATTGTACCCGCACACTTAACGCCCCAAAAGCTCTTGACCCTGGTTTAGCATACAACCTTTCTGCTACTTCTTTTTGTACCAGTAGCACTATTGAGTCAAATGGTTCTGAGTTGGGGTTAGCGATCGTACCTAGTAGTTTCTCAATGATTGGCCCTGTAATGTTATAGGGGATATTAGCTACTACTTTATTTGGCTTTTGAAAATTGGGAAATGCCGCCAGATGAGATGGTAAATCTAGGGTAAGAAAATCCCCTTGCAACAGTAAGAAATTTTCAGTTTTACCCAGTTGCTTTGCTAATAGTTCGCACAAATCGCGGTCTATTTCAACTGCAACCAGAGATTGTACTAAGGGTAGTAAACGACGAGTTAGAATGCCGGTTCCTGGCCCAATTTCCAGGACGCGTTCGCCCTTGGCGTTGGCGGAGCCATCGCCTTTTGTACACTCTGCGGCTCGAATAATTGCGTCGAGTGCTTTTTCACTTTTGAGCCAATGCTGACCAAAGACTTTACGCGGTCGGATCATTTTATTTTCCTTACCTGGTATGCTTTTCAGGTTTTTCCTAAAATTTACAGGTAATTCCATGCTAAGAGATTTTTTCTCATGAGCATCTTGCCAGTCTCTTGTATTTTCAGGCGGGTAGGATGCCCACCCTACAATATTCATCCCTTGATTCAGTAAAACCTAGTTTTTGCTTTTTTGTACCAGTACAGCACGGCGTAAATAAACCACCCATTCCAAATCAATCAGGACTTACACTTACGCACGAGTCACGGAATAACGTAGACGCTTCGGCTTGCCGAAGGCTACCGCAGAGGCGCAGAGAAGCCAGTGCATTGGGCGGGTTACCCGACTTGTTCGCGCAGCGTCTCCCCTTGGGAGAAGCAGCTGGCGCGACACGGAGAAATCAGAGTTTGAGAGATATTTGCGTAAGTCTTATCAATAAAACGCTTACGCTGTATTCATTTTGAATTTGCCTTTTTTTACTGGTTTACCAATCAAGCACTTACAATATAAGGCGAGTTAATCGCCGCTACACGGCCAGCATCTACCAAAGCTTGATATACCATCACTGCTACCTCAGCGCGTGTAGCATCGCGGGTAGGATTGAGTTGTTTGAGATTAGGGTGATTGACGATGATCTCC
>NZ_JBGTFY010000357.1:0-4737 GCF_041747015.1 Nostoc sp. | reverse complement strand
GTTGCTTCGCATGGTTTCAACGGAAATACCGTAGGCTTGTTGTTCGGTGGGAAAGAATTTCTGCCTGTTTCGATGCCTTTATTTCCCTCGCAACAATTCACATTTGGATTAACAGAATTTTATTACTGGGATAGGTTCATGAAAGTTGCCTTTGTAACTCATTACGATCTGCATAATAAGTGGAGATGGTCTCCTCATTTAATAGGACATTTTGGCACGAGCTATTATATGGCTCAGTCTTTAAAAAAACATTGCGATCTTGAGTTTATTGGTCCTTTAGCAGACAACTATTCCCTAGTATCCAAGGTAGAGTATCATACCCATCGGCTCTTAAATATCAAAACTTACCACGCTTGGGCAGCGCCATCTATAAATATAAATTATGCCCAACAGATCGCTAAAAATATCTTAATAATTAAGCCTGATATCATCTTATGTCCGCACATGAATGTAATTGCCTACCTCCAATGCAAGCAACCTATTGTGCTGTGGACAGACTCTTTATACGCAGGAACCATGAGTACTTTTCCTGATGGTGAGCCTTGCCAGACTTCTATTCGCCATCTCAAAACTTTGGATAAACTAGCATTAAAAAATTGTAAGTTAATTATATTCTCCTCGGATTGGGCGGCTCAATTGGCAATTCAAACTTACAAAGAAGCCGAGTCTGCTTTCTTGGAAAGGTTTACGGAAGGCACAGCCTCCCGCAAACTTTCCGCAAAAATAAAAGTAGTACCTACGGGAGCTAATTTAGAATGTAATCGAACTAAAAATGAAATTGAAAATATTATTAAGTCTAAATCATCAAAAGTATGCAAATTACTTTTTTGTGGTGTGAACTGGCAAAGAAAAGGTGGCGATGTAGCGCTTGAAGTAGCAAAACAATTAAATAACTCTGGCTTACTTACAGAACTTACTATATTAGGCTGTCAGCCTCTAGCCGATGAATCTTTACCAGACTTTGTAAAAGTATATGGTTTTGTAGATCGCTCAATTCAAGAAGGTCAAAAACTGGTAGAGTCTTTATTTACAGAAAATCATTTTCTCGTTTTACCTTCTAAAGTAGACTTTACACCGGGAGTCTTGAGAGAAGCAAGTTCTTTTGGATTGCCATGTATATCTACAAATATTGGCGGTATCCCTACATTGATTCGGGATGGTTATAATGGCAAAACTTTTGAGGCAGATGCGAGTATTAGCGAATACTGTGGTTATATTACTGACTTATTTGCTAACTACTCAAAATATATCGCTCTGTCATTATCTTCTTTTCAAGAGTATCAATCCCGCTTAAATTGGAATGCTGCCGGAGAAGCGACAATGAGGCATTTACAGAGCATACTTTAACTGATTCGGTAACTTATCTCGTAGCAAAATATCGAACTATTTAGAGGTTAAAGGCGAGTGTTGATACCGGAGTTTTAAAAAAAATTATTAACTGCGATCGCTTTTGAGCGTAATTATTAGATTAAATGCGATCGCTTAAACACTTTAAACTGTACTAAATAATTTTTCCGTACGATACCCTTTGCAAGGTAGATACACAGAAAAATTCCGTATATTCTCCAAATATGGATGTTATACAGACAATTTTCTTTTATCATGCCTAAAAATGACTAGGATGCTTGTATATTGTAATTTATTAAAAGATTACACGGAAAATTTCAGCATAATAAATAGTTAGGTGGCTTAAGCTATTGATGGAGACTGTGTAGCAGGAGTATCTGTGAAAATTTAGAGCGACGTTACAATGAGGTTATTGATAAGACAGTACCTTAAGGCTGTACGGAGATCGCCCGCATACGCAGTTTGAAATTTTGGAGCTAAGTCTTACCAAATCGTTTTTCTCAGTAACCATCTATGGAAACTCAGTTAAGTAAAGGTGATCTCAAGGCAGCCACACAGAATTGGAATACATTAACAAATAGCAAAAACAAAAACAAAAACTATTATATTCCCGTCAGTATTGAAGAGTATAAGAAGTTCGATAAATATGCCGCCCGATTAAAAATTAATTGTAGAGACTGGATTTTATTAGAAAACGCAATAACGGCATTTAATGAAGTTTTTAATAGGATTTACGAGAATCCTGTATTAAAGGGAATAGTATCTTATAGAATAGTTTATACGGCTTTAAATAAAGAGTTAGAAATAGAGATTTCTAGTAGAGAAAAAGATTCAAAAAGCAAAAGAGAATTTGCTGATATTTTAGAAAGCGTTCAACGTTCTATTGATGACAAAGTTAGTCATTTTGATTTCTTTTTCGCGATCGAAGGATTAGAACTAGAAAACCTTGAAAAAATTAGTTGTGGTAAAGTTGAAATCTTTGTCTTTAATCACGAATTGCGTGATCAATTGATTGCTGCTCACTTCGGGGTAGTTGAGCCACAGAACCAAGAGGTGTTAGTATATACCCAAGATTTCTTTGATAAAAACTTTTTGAACCGTTTGTGTATAAAGTCTACTGCCTACAGAGATTCTGATATTTCTTATAAAATAGCTTATAGACAAGCACGAGAGTTGATAAACTATTTTAGATATATTCTCTGTCTCTTTACACATAACAGAGTTTCAGAGCAAATGATAAAAATAAACTTTTTATTTGAAGCCTATAGCAATAGTGAGAGAACTTTAATTAGAAGAGATAAAGATAATGCTATTATTTTAGTTTCTGGTTGTGGTCGTAGACCTCTACAAACCTTTCCTATTGATAAAAATTGTCTTGAAGATTTATCTTTCAATGGTTTCCTAGACGACTTTATTACTGTCATTAATGCCTCTTCTCAAACAAAAGTAGAAGGATGCATTTTGACCTCAATTTATTGGATAGGTGAAGCTCAGAATGAAGCTGATTTAGATGTATCTTTTTTAAAGTATTGGACTGCGTTGGAATGTATATTTACTGGTTCTGAGCAACCGACACATGCTTTAGCCAAAGGGGTTGCAACACTCAATGCTTTTAGTGGCTACGAGTTTATAAGAATTGAGGATGCCAAAAAAGTGTATAAAAGCATGACAAATCTTTATGGTAAACGCTCGGATATCATCCATCGAGGTATGAACTATTTAGCTGATCAAATAATCAGCGAGGCTGATATTTCTAGAATCTGTAAATATACAGCATGGAGCATCCTCAGCCTGTTTCATCTACGCTCCATCGGTTATACGAATATGCAAGAGGTCAGCAATCACATCAACAGATCATATCCAAAATGGAGAATTTAATATTTTTGTAGAGTTGTATAAAACGCCACTTAACAACCGTGTATTAGTAGTGTTAGACCTTTACGAGTTGTACATGAGTACGGTGATACTTCACTGGAGATATTAGCTTTACAAACTTATCATTTAACTCAGTTACATCCTGCTAGTGGCTTCCGCTCTTGCCGACTGCCTTGGGTACTGCATTTAGCTGATAGAAGTAGTAAAGAATTTCAGCGCATTGGTCAGATTAGTATTCTCCAAAATCTCAATCGAGAAAAGCTAATTGCTGTCTAGATATGTGTAATTAGGAGTAAAGAGAGATAACAAACTTCCAAATTACTATGGTAAATCAGACATGACACTGCCTATGGTGCTATAGTAGTGTCATGTCTGGTTTGCCTTTACTTCTAATTGTTGTTGATACCAATCTTGTATTTGAAGGTCTGACCAAGCAAGGCGGAGCTTCAGGTTTGATCATTGATGCTTGGTTGACTGGGCTGATGGTGGTTTGTGTCTCCAATGCGCTTGCCTATGAATATGACGATGTGTTGTCTTGAAAGCTCTCAGAAGAACGCTGGAGTAAGTTGCAACCTGTGTTGGGGCAACTTTTAAGTGTTGCTCAATACACAAATATTTATTTCTCGTGGCGACCGACTTCCCCAGATGCAGGTGACGATCTAGTGATTGATTGTGCGATGAATGCAGGTGCGAGCGTAGTCACCTCTAATATTCGAGATTTTTGGAGTGCGAAAGAGTCATTGGGGGTACGAGTGCTTACCCCTGTGCAGTTTGTGAACATATTAGCATCAGGAGAAAAGTCATGAGCCGATTAACCTTACGATTACCTGGAACCTTACATCAACAGCTTGCTCAACTCGCTGAAGGTGAAGGTGTATCGCTGAATCAGTATATCGTTTATGCATTGACTCGTCAGGCAGCTTTAGCGTATGGAATTCAATCTGTTCCCAAAGCTGAAGTTGCACTGCAACAGCAGGCGTTTCAGTCATTGATCGAGCAACTAGGACAAACTTCGCCGTCTGAAATTAAGTCAGTTTTAGCGACACGTGAGAAAACTGATCCAGAAGCAGAATTGAGTGCAGATATAATTGAGCGTCTTCAAGAACGAATCCGAAAGCGAGCCTAGTCATAGAAGGTTGGAGTAGTGCCAGCAAGATAATAAGTCGTTGGAGCGGCGATCACAGGTTTTGTGCTTCGTTTAAAGTTGCACGTCGCCGCTCAGTTTGGTCGTTAGTGTGAATACTTTTTAGAAAGAAGTGCGATCGCATTTCTTCCCAATTCAAGTAGCGAATCTATCCCAAACCCAAACAAGTCCCGCCCCCACAACTTCCGCCAAGATACTAATTAAACGGTACAAAGCAACTACACTCAAAATAAGTCCGGGAGAAAATAAAGCTCCTAGTAATGCGGTAGCCGTTGCTTCAAATACACCAATTCCTCCCGGCGCGCCAGGTACAACCAAACCAAGCAACCAAGCTAGGCTAAAACTACTAATTAAAATCGGAATTTGATTGA
>NZ_JBGTFY010000356.1:0-5281 GCF_041747015.1 Nostoc sp. | reverse complement strand
AATATTATCCCGCTCATCGGCACTCATTTCCTTGGCATCGGTTTCTGGCAGGTTAATATCCTTATCCAGATTCACGATCCGGCATTTATCCATGATGCTGTTGACAATGGAAACACCGCGTCCACTATCTTTCAAGGTTTGGTAAGAAGCAATTAACTCGCTGAGTTCCTTCAAACCTTTATACAAACCAGCATTTTCTGCCGGAGGTGTCAAGTAAGAAATTGTTTCGGCATAACTCCGACGTTTGGCAATTGTCGCCTCACTCGGATTATTCGCTGCGTAATAATACAAGTTAGGAATTGAGCCAATCAAGTTATCTGGATAACAATCACCAGACATCCCCATCTGTTTACCTGGCATGAATTCCAAGGAACCGTGAGTACCAAAGTGCAGCACGGCATCAGCTTGCCAAACTTGCTCTAAATAAGTGTAGTAAGCAGCAAAACCGTGGTGAGGACTAGCTGAACGGGAGAACAACAGCCGCATCGGATCGCCTTCGTAACCAAATGTGGGTTGTACACCGATGAAGACGTTACCGAATTGCTTACCATAAATCAGCAGGTTTTGCCCATCGCTGTTGAGATGTCCGGGAGGTGGACCCCAGTTTTCTTCTAAACGTTGAGAGTAAGGGGTCAGCGCCTCATACTCAGGAACCGACATTTTGTAAGCAACGTTGAGTTCTGGGCTGTTGTACTGCGCTTGGGCGTCATGGATGACTTCTTGCAGCAGCGCTTCGGCTGATTCTGGCAATTCTGGTAAGTCGTAGCCGTTATTTTTGAGGGCTTTCATCACCTCGTAGATTGAGCCGAATACATCTAAGTAGGCGGCGGTTCCCACGTTGCCTTTATCTGGCGGAAAGCTGAAAACGGTGATAGCGACTTTTTTATCCAGCTTCGGCTTGCGGCGGAGGTTAGCCCATTTTAAAGCGCGTTCGGCCACAGTTTCAACCCGATCGCGCAGTGCGATCGCTTTCCCTGTAGTCCCATCCCTACCTGATAAGACAATCGGCTCAATTGCCCCATCCAATTCGGGAATCGCAATTTGCAAAGCTACTTGAATCGGATGTAACCCTAAATCGCTATCCATCCACTCTTCTGTGGTTTGGAAAACTAAGGGTAATGCCACCATGTAAGGACGATTTAAGCGTTTGAGCGCCTCAATTGCCTTGGGATGATCTTGTCTGGCTGGGCCACCCACTAAAGCAAAACCAGTCAGTGATATCACTGCATCTACTAACTGTACTTTGGTAGTTGGTTCGTAGAAGTAGGCTTCAACAGGCTTGGAGAAATCCAAACCACCGGCAAACACAGGTAATACTCGTGCACCTAGTGCTTCCAACTCCTGCACCATTGCTACATAATGGGCATCATCGCCTGTAACTAGGTGAGTGCGTTGCAATACCAACCCAACACAAGGAGCTAAGGGATCTTTGAGATCATTAGAGATATCCTTACGAGATGTATACCAGTTCAGGTACTCTCTGACATCCTCAAACATACTGGGAGCCAAAGGATGCCAAATCCCTAAATCGGGATAAACCACCGGCTGCTGATATGTAGAAGGTGCAAAATTTTGTTTCTCTAAACCTTTAAATACGTATTTATCAGCTAGCATCAGCAAGAAGTTTTCCAGATTTTCTGGAGAACCACCTAGCCAATACTGAAAACTGAGCATGAAATTTCGGGCATCCTGTGCTTTTTCCATTGGTAAAAACTTCAGCACTTGCGGCAGCGTTCGCAAAAGCTTTAGCATCCCATCTTGGAATCCCGCACCGGATTTTTCTTTGCGTTTCCGCATGAATTGCGCGATCGCACTTTTTGACTGACCCAACTGTGCCAAAGAAAAGCTGCCCATTTTACTGAGGCGCATGACTTCTGGCATTGAGGGAAAGACAACAGAAACATCCAGGCGATCGCGGTGTGGTTCTACTGCTGCTACTACTTTCTGTGCTAAGTCTTCGATGAAAATGAGGGAAGCGATGAAGATATTCGCACCCTCAATTTCTCGTTTGAACTCCTGATAATTCTCTGGGTCGCGGAGTTCCTCAATCAAGTACCCACTGATTTCAATCGCCAAGTCGGGATTGTTCGCGTTAATCGTGCGAACCGCTTGCGACAAAGCACTCTGGTACTGGGACTCTAGCACGACATAGACCACCTTGATTAAATTACGTCCGCGTAAGTCATCAGGCGCAATGTGTCTAATGGTGGACTTGACGTGTGTGAACATGCTTCTTCGGCTCCTTTGATGCGTGTTCTCTACTGGAAGTTCCTAGCGGCATCAGTAGCCACAGTTAACTTCTGATTATTTAGGCAATATGTGTTTTTTATCAGAAAACACTTACCCAGTGCGCATTTTATCGTCTATTTGACACAAATTGATATAAAAAACGAAATATTTCTTTGGAATTATTTACTGTGTATAAAAGTAATTGCTCACTTATTTGTAAATTTTTCGTAATATTTATTATGTTTAATCGTTAAATAGTTATTTAAAGATATGAGCCTATTTACAAAACAAAACCCGCTGGTGCGGGTTGTAAAATTGGATCTGTTTGGGGAAATGCGTAGGCATAGCCAGTCGTAGACATCGCCTAATTTCTATAGGAATCGTACTTGAATCTTGCTAAGTATACTGAGAAACAAACCTTTGTATGGCAAGCTTCTAGACAATTTGGTTTTTCAGAAATCAAATATGAGTCCTATATAATTTCTTAACTAAGAATGAAGTTTAGCTTCTAATTGTTTCAAAATCTTCTTTGGATCGTTCTAATCTTGAGCTTTTTGTTCAAGACCCTGTTCAAAGCCTACCCAAGCGACTGGCTTGATTTTCGACTGAATCCCCCACTAATTGATTCTGAATTCTGATATGCTAATTTTTAAAATAGAACTAGAACAAATTGAATTTGAAGAAGAAATTGATAGTTACAGCAGAGGTCATATTAGTGTTCAAGGAAAACATGGAATCATCTTCTCAAAACTATCAAATAAAAATCATTCGATGATGATTTTTATATCTTTATGCGATCTTCTTGATGGTGTCCGTTTATTTTTAATTAATCCAATTAAAAATAGATATCATTTTGTGGGAGTTGGCAGTTCTTTTCAGTTTTTTTTAGTTAAAAAAGGATATAGCAATTTGATACTAACTAGCGTCAAAAATGAGATAATTGATGAAATTCCACGGTTGGAACTCATTGAAGATATTTGGAAGGAAATAAAATCATTTATGTTAAAATATGATGATTCACTTAATGAAAAGGAAATTGTTAAAAATGATTTGACAATTTCCATAGAAGAATTTAAAAAGCAATTTAATCTATAACAATAATGCTTCACTCAAGCAACGTGCTGATGGCAGCTAGACAATTAACTATTATTGGATTAATGACGGGGAAAATCGGCTGATTGGGGTGACTAGTTCTTTTGCTTCTGGTACTTCCCAGCAATAGTATATCTACGATGCCTTTGGTAGCCATGTTGCCAGTAAAACTAGTAAGATTGAAAAATATGAAAATTACCTATGACCCAGAAGTAGATATATTAAGAATTATATTGAGTGATGTACCTATAGAAGATAGTTACGAAGAAAAGCCAGGGGTAATTTTAGATTACGACGAATGATGGAAATATTATCGGGCTAGAAATATTAGACGCTTCCAAAAGAATCGATAATCCACGTTCCCTAGAGTATTCGATTTCTACATAATTTTAAAAAAAGAATGCGACAGATACACTCGACTTTCGGCTGAATCTCCGACTAATTGACCCTGAGCGTAGCCGAAGGGTCAACCTTCCCGCACCATCCAAACCAACATTCCTAATAGTATTTCCACTGGCGGAACTGTATAATCATTCAAATCAATACTCAGTGTTTGCCCTTCTAATTTCAAAAATCGCCAAGCCGTACCACTGCTGACGCCACCATAAATTGTCTTAATCGGTATATTATTGGTTTCATTGAATTTTTGTGCGGCAATCATTTCTGCTGCACATTGCCCTAAACCTGGTTTTAAATCACCTTTTTTCGCTTCAATAATCACGATCACAGGAGCTTCAATAAATATTTGTTCGGGTGAGCGGCTAATTAAAAAATCACATACTCCACTTAAGCCTAGTTCCGGTGCGACGGTAAAATCTTCACCCGAAAAAAAGCTGACTTTGCGTTCGAGAATTTTCCGAACTTCTACGAGGATAGGACTAATAATTAACTCTGAGCGAGCTTTTTCTGAACCAGTTGCTGTTGCTAGTGGCAGTCCTTCGCTTAGTGCTTCTTTGAGGTAAAGACTAGGTTCTATGGACTGCATTTCGGGTAAAAAGCGTCCATTTTCAACCGTAGTTAAGTTAAAGTCGCGTTTGACTTTTGACAGCGAGAAGTCACTATAAGACATTATAAAAAAAATTATGATTATATGGCGTTTATAGGTGTTTTGTTAGCACCCGACTTCTCCCAGAAGCCGGGGTTCTGAGACTCTTTTGGCGTATCATTGACTCACTCAGCTTGATTACCGCGAGTTTTAGCCTGTAATTGCTGAACTTGCTCTACAGCTAAACCAGTGACACGGACAATTAATGCGATCGCAACTCCTTCATTGAGCATATTTATTGCAATCTCCTGAGCTTTTTGTTCAAAACCTTGTTCAATACCCTGTTCTAAGCCTTGTTCAATACCTTGTTCAATACCTTGTTCAATACCTTGTGCAAGCCCTTCTTGCAAAATATCTTGATAAATCACAGATTCGCGCATAATATCACTCCGCAAAATTCTTTTAATAACGTCTTTATTTAATACTAACCCAGCTAAGACTGCTGTTGATGCAGCAACATTACTGCGGATTCGGGTGTCGTTGAGTGCTTCAATAACTTGAGCAACTTCTTCTAAAGTTCGCGTTTGATCCTTGGTTTGACTTAAAGCTGCAAACGGTAGCAAACCCGGAGAATTGAAAAATACTTCCGTTGGCTGTTCCCAAAGTCGGATGACTTCAAATCTGTGCAGGCTGTTTTCTAGAACAAATTCTGTTTGATAAACTAACTCAGAATCAGTTGGTTTGAGATAAATTACCACCTGACGCATTTGCTTATGGGGAAATTTTCTATATGCCCGTAAGCGATAATCATTCATCCGAAAGGAAATATCGGCTTTAGAGGATGTTTGAAAAGTCATCCAACGTATGTTTGACTACTCTGGCTATCGAGAAGTTAAACGAGATAATGAGAGTTATGGGACTTGCGATCACTTCTCTAAGTTGCATTTAAGGCTCAAGCTGACACTTTTCAAACAA
>NZ_JBGTFY010000355.1:0-5923 GCF_041747015.1 Nostoc sp. | reverse complement strand
GAATATGGTATTATAAACAAGTACGAAAAAAGCCGAAAATGCTACTCGTATACCGAACCTTCTCCCAAAGGGAGAGGCTGCGCCAAGACAATCTAGAATATAGGGTTCCATTCAAGAATAGATATTTTTGTATCGTTTCCGTGAATGGGTAAAATTCTAGCGGTACCAAGGTAGAACATACTTTTTGTACTTGTACCCCTTGCCTACGGGACGCTGCGCGAACGGGGAAGCAAGCTACAAACTGTGCGCCAGGGCATGACGTGCAGTATAAGCAAAGCTCAGTTAATGTCCGACGGGATACCGGGAGTCGCTGAGAAGCCTACACTGTATTGCTTGCAACCAGTGTAGGAGTATGTCACTCCACCATAGCGATCGCAATGCGATCGTCAGAAGCCACACTCGAAAGTCAAGTAATGTTCAGCGCGGTGCAATAGCCGTTTCAAAGTAAAAACACTTGATAGGGTAGTCGCAGCATGACCAATATAACAAAGCCCTCAGTTTCTGACTGAGGGCTTTTTGTTGAAGAGTTAATAGACGGCTTAACGACTTAGCGACTTAGACTGCGATCTACGTTTGAGTAGCACCGACGTACCCAACACACCAAGGAGTGCAACAGTCAACGATGGCTCTGGTACTGCCTGTGTCGGAAGCGATTGGATGTATTCGGATAAACCAGTGAGATTATCAGTATTAATTAGGTCAACATTAGCATCGTAGAGCGGGCCCCAAACGCTAGGCGCATCAATAGGCAGATTCCAGAAGCGCAAGATTTTGTTCTCACCATGTACCTGAGCCACGATATCATCTAGGGCTGATTTGGTGTCATCAGGGATAGTGCCAATACCGTCCCAAGCTAGATCGCCATTAAAGAACGTATTCCAGTTGCCACTGATTAACGGGATAAATTCAGGGGCGATATTCTTGCCTATGTCATCAGAACGACCATCATAGGCGGCGTAGCGCAAATCTTGTGAAAGCATATAATCTCGTGGTCGCTCGCCTGAAATGATCACATTAACCGCTCCCTTTTGCGTGTCGTATCCACCAAAGGCGTTTTTGGTGTAAGTAGTGAACAATCCAGGATTCTCAACTGCATAGTTGGTTAGGGCATTGTGTAGGCGCTCATAGGTTGAAACACCTTCACTCTTAATGTCAACCAACAACAGCAATGGCGTACCGTCGGCGTAAATGCCACCGTTGTTAACCTTAGCTGCCAAGTCTCGCAATGGTGTCAGGTATAAATCCTCAATGGTGGGCAGCGTCGTTGGATCAGCTACTGGGTCGTGGGCAACGCGCAACTCTGTTCCATAGAGCCAAATGTCAGCCTCAAGGCTGATAAAACCGTTGTGGAGGGCATCAAAGAGCGGGTACTCGTGTTCGTAATCGTTATGAGCATGGGTGCGTGGTACAGACTTATTCAGCGGATCTACAGTTGTCTGGGCATAAGCTTGACCGACATAACAACTTGCTGCGATCGCACCAATAGCCAATGTACGAATGAGACTTTTCATGACATATCTTCCTTAAAGTCTCTCCAAAAATAATTGGCTTGTGTCTTAGAGCAAGTTAAGCTTTGGTAATCTTTTTCTTAAAAAAGTTAGGCACTGCCGTCGTAGGCGATCGCATTACTAAGTTTGTGCCAATTGTTCTATAAGTTGCAGAAGGTTTTTTTCAATTTGCCCAAGGGCTTCTGGGGCTGAAGTTTTATCTATATCGTGAACAAGCCAGTATTCAACAGCATCTATCCATTGGGGAAAGCGCTCATTCATCAACGGTCGGTGTTCAAATTCGTCTAGGGCAATAATTCTGGCAGCTAATTGAAAATCTTGCTCATTTGCTGGCTGCGGAAACCGTTCATCATCAGGTAGTTTCACCAAGCGCGCTGCTAAAGCTTCAGTTGCGTAATGGGAAATTGGCCCCACATTGTTTATACCCCGCTCAAGTGCTAAACCTCGTGAATCAGCCTGCCAATCTAACTTCTGCTTAGTAGCCAACCAATTAAAAAGATGTTCAGCAAAACGGCTACGGTAGTAATTGCCTGTACACAGAAACAAGATTTTATTCATTGTATTTGACCAAATGATTTTCAGTAACTCTACGAGCTTTTTACTAGAAAATGGAATAATTTTCCAGAGTTCCAGGCTACTATTAAACTAATCAAATGGTTATGATACCCATCATCTACAGAGAAATTAGATAATTGCGATCGCACTCTAGTATCGAGTAAAAATATATAGAACTTACGCATTGACAAAAAATACCAAATATAAATATGGTTAAAAGCCACATCTTTCGTAAGGGTTTAGCATTGCTAAACCCTTACGGCGTAGTCTATTTACGTAGTTTACCGCCGTAGGCATCATAAGGATAATTAATAAAAGCCTGAAACAGCCTATTTTCCTTAATTCACATCACGGTTAATTTGTATAGTACGTAAGCCCTAATTTCGATCTTATTTAGTTACTTTCTGAGTTTTACCTTGTAGAGCAATTCATCTTTAATGCGGTTGAGAATTGAAGTTTCATCCAGGTTTGCCAAAATCCGATTAATCACCGCTTTCGGTCCATCAGGGCCCCAAGTCGCGCCATTGGCTAAATAAACTTTGGTAACTTGTCCAATACCGTAAGAAGAAACACCAGCTACTGCCGCTTGCGTGATTGCCACTGATATATAAGGAGCAAGGGTGGCACCTGCGGTAGCTGTTGCAGAGATCCCAAGTAAAGTTTTTAATCCACTCAAGCCCAAGTTTGCTAACAATTCACTAGCACCGATGCCGCCCATGCTCAGGGCGATTTTTTGCAGCAATTGTACAGCCCCGGCTTCGGTCATGGAGAAGCCATAGAGCTTAGATAAACCCAAAATCAGAGCAATATCAATGACTACGCTACTCAGAATATCTACCACAGTTACAGGATTGAGTGCGATCGCTAATGCCTTAGTCATTACAGCCTTCCAAATCAACTGATTGGCATTCTGTTCTCGAATCATCACTTTTCGCTCAACCAATTGCTCATTGACAATATCGGCATAAAGCATGGTATTAAGAGCAACCAAAGCTTTACCCTCACGGTGTAAAATCTCCAAAATTTTCAGCTTGAGTTCGTCGACTTTCGCATTACCTGTACGCAACTGTATGCCCCTAGTACCATCAGGGCGATGAATCGCCGTCTTCACCAATGGCGATGCCGCAGCCATGACAATTTCTAGGGGTGTGAGCAATTCCCGCACCCTTTCATCCCGGATTTTGTGATAGATTGCCATCCGGTCTGCTTCTGGATACTGGTCTACTTTGTTAAACACCAGAATGATCGGTTTACCTGCTTCGCGTAGCTGAGAAAGGGCTATGTGTTCCAGCTTAGTCATGTCACCAGAGATCACAAACAAAATCAAATCCGCAAGTTTTGCAATCTGTTCAGCTAACGCGGCACGGGTTGCACCATCTACTTCGTCTAACCCAGGAGTATCAATTAATTCCACCTGCGATTGACATACACCAGGGAGAGTGACTCGCAAAGCCCGTTCAGTTTCCCCAATCGCTTCCTCACTAATACTCCAATTAACTCTTTGTGCAGCACGGGTAACACCATGCAGCGGCCCAGTTTCAAATACTGTTTGCCCAACTAAAGCATTGAGTAGAGAAGACTTACCACGTCCCACCATGCCAAAAGCCGCAATCTGTACCACCATGCGGTCTAATTTTCCCAGCATGGTTTCCAAATCAGCAATTTCCGTCTCCAACCCGGTTTTTTCTTGGGGAGTGAGGTCGAGATTGCTTACCAAGTTTCGCAGCGCCGTTTGTGCTTGTTTATAATTCAGTTCCGTCTGAATGTCTTCAAAACTGAAAATAGCACTATCTAGTTCTTCCTCCCAGCTGAGAGAATTTGCATCAGTGTTGGCGGAATCGCTTTGATGAGGTTCAGGCACGGGCAATGTCGAAGTCATATCAATTTGAGATTTGAAACTTGGGATTTTTAAATTAGCCCTATCTCTTATCCTAGTTATTTTTAACAGAGGTTTAGGGAGATGAGGAGAATAACTCTTGCCAATGACTAATGACCAATGACCAATGACTAACAAAAAGTCATAAACTGAAAAATGCATCTAAATAACGCGTTAGGATCTTGACTAAATTACCTGTGCGAAAAATCGTTATTGCCGGCAACTGGAAAATGTACAAAACCCAGGCAGAAACCCAGGAGTTTTTACAAGGATTTCTGCCCCACTTAGAGGAAACGCCCCTGGGGCGAGAAGTGATATTGTGCCCTCCGTTCACTGATTTAAGTATTTTGTCCAAGAGTTTGCACGGTAGCCTCATCCAACTGGGGGCGCAAAATGTCCACTGGGAAGAATATGGAGCCTATACGGGTGAGATTTCTGGCCCAATGCTGACAGAAAGTGGTGTGCGCTTTGTAATTGTCGGTCATAGCGAACGACGGCAATTATTTTGTGAAACGGACGCAACTGTTAATCTACGCCTCAAAGCTGCTCAAAGGTATGGTTTGACCCCAATTCTTTGTGTAGGCGAAACTAAACAACAACGAGATGCAAGAGAAACTGAATCACTGATTATCACTCAACTAGAAAAAGGTTTAGTGGATGTTGATCAGCATAATTTGGTGATTGCCTATGAACCAATTTGGGCGATTGGCACCGGTGATACTTGTGAAGCAGCAGAAGCTAATCGAATAATTGGCTTAATTCGTAGCCAGTTGAGTAATCAAAATGTATCAATTCAATATGGCGGCTCAGTTAAGCCGAGTAATATTGATGAGATCATGGCTCAATCAGAAATTGATGGTGCTTTAGTGGGAGGAGCAAGTCTCGAACCAGAGAGTTTTGCTCGAATTGTGAATTTTAAGTCACTGTGATGTGCCTTTTTCTCGTTCCCATGCTCTGCATGGGAATGCCTAATGTAGATTTATGCCAAGTAACTTAATAATTCGCGGACGCTGTTTCGAGTGGGGACAGCGAACTTATTTGATGGGCATTTTGAATGTGACGCCTGATAGCTTTAGTGATGGGGGTGAGTTTAACTCTACCTCTGCTGCTTTAGTACAGGCGCAAGCACTGGTAGCTGCTGGTGCTGACATTATCGATGTGGGCGGTCAATCAACTCGACCAGGGGCAAAGCAAATAACTCTGGCGGAGGAACTTGACCGAGTGCTATCAGTGTTACAGGTGCTTAGATCGGAAATTTCAGTGCCGATTTCTGTAGATACTACCCGTGCTGCTGTAGCTAGGGCATCTGTAGAAGCTGGAGCAGATATTATTAATGATATTTCTGGCGGCAGCTTTGACTCAGAAATGTTGCCGACAGTGGCAGAGTTAGATGTGCCGATTATTTTAATGCACATCCGAGGAACACCACAGACAATGCAACAACACACTGATTATGAAGATTTGCTCCAAGAGATTTATAGTTTTTTAGCTCGGCAAATTGGGTTAGCAACTGCTGCAGGCATTGACCTGGATAAAATTATTATTGATCCTGGTATTGGCTTTGCTAAGAACTATGAGCAAAATTTAGAAATTTTTCGCGGTTTGCGATCGCTAACAACACTCAACTGTCCTATTTTGGTAGGAGCATCGCGTAAAAGTTTCATTGGTCACATTTTAAATCAACCAGATCCCAAAGCCCGAGTTTGGGGAACGGCAGCAGCTTGTTGTGCTGCTATTTTTAATGGCGCTGATATCCTCCGAGTTCACGATGTTCAAAAAATGCGCGATGTTTCACTAGTAGCCGATGCAATATTCCGACCCGCCGGACAGCGTGACTGTTAAGTAGGGCTTGCTGAATAAGTCTCTAAAACAAATGTAGAAGCCACACAGCTGGCAAAATGATTGTTTCGTCGCTCAGTTTTTAAATTTACCTAGCGATCGCTAATGATTGTGCAAGGATTTTGAGCCTCTAGATGTTATAACT
>NZ_JBGTFY010000354.1:0-5127 GCF_041747015.1 Nostoc sp. | reverse complement strand
TATTAAGTGTGAAACAACCTAGTTATGTAAAAAAAATAACTAGTCCGACGCGTTAGTGAACTAGTTTTTAAAGAAATCCTCTTCTCATGCCATGAGTATTATTACTCATCCACAAATAGTAAAAACTGCAAAAGTATAGGTAGTCATAGATTTCTGCACCCAAAGATGTATTCAGCCGATCAACTAATTCTGCGATCGCAGAATTAGCACCATCGCCATCATTTTCGATTTCAATCAGACCCACCACATCGGCATCGAGGGCAGAGATCGCGCTGACAATCTTGGCACTTTGTCGCTCAAACTCTTCTAAACTGTCTGCTCCGCGCGAAGTCGGGAAGCCGTCACCCAAGCCGTCGCCATTGAAGTAGTTCAGTACGTTAAAGCTAGCAACCTTGACGTTGCCACCCACTTCATCGGGTGCAGCCGTCCGGGGATTAGAATCGACAAAATTGGGTGTTGCGGTGGGTTGAAGTCGGTAGCTGCCAAATCCGAAGCCCAGCACACCTGTAAGAGATGTAACCGTGCTACCTGCGCGCAGCGTGCCGTCATTCAAGAAGGGAATCGTTGTGGGATTTTGGGTGTTGCTGCCATCATCAAGCAGAATCTGGCGCAGGTCGTTTGCGTTCTGTTGTGCTGTCACCGCTGCAACGTTGTTTTCGTCGTTCTCGGTTTCAGTAGTCGGAATATCGGTGGGGTCGATGAAGTTTGTGGGGTTAAATAACCGTCCTTCTGAAGACAACAACACTTCACCAAACCTACCCAGGTTAAAGTTTTCTGTAACGGTCAAGGTTTCGGGGAATGTGACTAACATTCCCTCATAGCGCTCCAGGTCAGTTGTTGCAGTCACAGGTAGATCAAGCACTGTAGGGGCAATCAAGCCTGAACCCACGATGCTCAGTCCACTAATGTTGCTGATCTGAGTTTGAGTAAAGCTCTCTCCAACGGTTCCGGTCAGCCGCACCGTTTGACCCACACTCACGTCTGTGCTGTTAGGCGCAAAGATAAATATTCCGTCTGAGGTTGCAGTATTGCCATCTCCAACTGCTTCCTGTAAAAAAAATCCATTCAGCCTACTGCTACCCTGAAAGTCGCCAACTACTACTGCCTCAATTGCCACTCTCTGCCCGACGAAAGGACTGATTGCACCACTTCCCTGAATTTCGTAAACCTCTCTGAGAGCAACATCGTTGTCAAGGATATTGACGTTGAGGTTAGGAATAGGCGTAAGTGTGTTGGAGTATGTCGGATCAGCACTGCTGGTGATCGTATGGGTAATTACTCCCGTGTGAGGAGATCCTTCGGCATCGAAGTCGTTTACTGCTCTGACGGTAATTGTCCTGGAAGTAGCATTTGTCAAGTTCAGTGTGACGGAGTTAAAAAAGTTTGTTCCATCCGTACTCACTTGAGTTTCCCCATCTGCGGCGATCGCTACATTTACTGGACCTGTCGGTGTGGTCGTAAGGGCGATCGTGTAGGTATCAGTTGTCTCATTCTGCTCATCCACATCAGTACTGTTGCCAGATTGAACGATGATTACTCCCGCTCCCGCTCCAGTTCCCGGATTAACGGTATGGTTTCCTAATCCGTCAAAGGTGTCAACAGCAAAACCGTTCCACTCCACGCTGGGATCAAAGGTATCGCTGGGATTGGTATCGCCAGTGGTGATACTACTCTTGCGGCGTAAGGTGTTGTCTGCTGTGCTGGTTAGACCAGTTCCCCACTCAGCACCGGGGTTAAGGCCAATCTGACCGATTGAATCAAGAATCGTCCCAGTAGCACCGCCCTGCCGCAATACGATCGCATCATTTCCGTTAAATAAACCAGAACCGTTTGTTTGATCAGCCTGGTCCAAAATTGCTGCGTTAGCCAGACTCTGGGCGAAGACAAACACATCCCCAGCTGCCACAGTGCCCGTCAAATTGAAATTTGTCGGAGTGGTGCTGCCATTAGAGTACAACTGAATTACATAATTTCCAGCAGCTAAATTGATCGCTGCACCAGTGCTGTTGTAAATTTCTAGGGCTTTATTGTTGCTGCTGCCCTCAATGTATTCCGAAAAAAATAATGCCATTGAAATCTCCGTAAAAGTCGCAAATTTAATGTTAGTTGATCAGTTGGACTGAGGCGATCATCCTTTAGCATGAATATTACTCATAAACTTAGTAGAGTTTATGCGCTAAAAACTTTAGTGGTTTTAGGCGATCGCTGGACTAGTAGGTGAATGTTTATTAATTCAAAAGCTTTAATAAGTTGTGGCTAGCAGAGCCAATTTGGATGTTTCTCACAGCGACATTAAGGGATTAATATCCTTAATTTAAGCAATACCTTCGCCAAAATGCCCTCACTATATATATAAAGTGGGACCAATACTTTTTGGTTAAGCAGAAAAGCTATTTGTTAAGGTAAGCTGCTCTTGAGTCAATACGGTTCAGTTAAAACTGAAAGCATTATTAATGATATGGAAATTGGGAGCTTCAACTCGCTGTCCAGTACCTCTGTGGCTTGGTTTTTTGGAGCGAAACTTTGATACAGGTTTTTTCACAACCCTGGGGTTACACCGATGAACCCGCTCAGGTAACAATGTATCCAGAATCTCTATGGTCAACCACTCGAAAAAAGGGGCAAATCTTGAGAGTTAAGACGTTGAAACTTAGGTACAGCACGACGGATAACTCGTAAAGTTCCTGTAAAACTAAGACGTAATGGAGCAACTCCAGCACTGGTTGCAGCTTGAAACATTAATATTCGTACTGTCCAATGTCCCAGCAACCAAGCATATACCTCTTGCACAACCTCTCGTGGTTTTTGGGAACGGACATGAGTTTTTCGCCCCAGAAGATGTATTTTCAACTCATCAATGGTGTTTTCTACTTCCCATCGCTGATGGTATTCCCTCGCCAACAACTCGGCAGGAAATTTCTCAATGTCTAATAAACTAGTAATCAAGCGATGGTAGTGGTAAATATGTAGTGAAAATAAATTTAGGCACTACAAGAAGAATTATAATGATGAATAAAATACCAGATAGCACCAATGTGGTTATTTAGCTTTTTAGAGAAGGATAAAGTCTTTCTAACCAAACGAGCAATTCTTTGACGCATTGTATTGTTAAAGCGTTCAATATGGTTAGTCTTACCACAATATTCCCTACTGCCTGATGACGTTTGTGAGGAATAACTTGTGCATAAGCTGCCCAAAAATCTGTATAACACACAGCACATTGACGATAAACTGGTGGTAGAGAATTCCATAATCCTCTAGCTCCATCTTCACTGCGTAGTTTACCGCCGTAGGCATCGCCTATATAAACTACAACTATTTCTCTAGTCTTTTTATCCAAAGCTAACCAAATCCATTTCTTATTATTTTTACTAGCTACGAATGACCAAGCCTCATCACATTCGATAGTCAACTTTCCTTTAGGTTTCTCTGAAACCTTTACCTCTTGAGGAATCTGAGTATATTTTTTATTAACGTATTTCTGTAACCAAGTTTCTGAAAACTTGAGCAGCACGAGCAATCCCTGCCAGAGGTATCAATTCATATAAAAGCCGATCAATCAACTCTATCGTATCTTTACTAATAACTTTATTAGTTGGATTTTCTATAAACTGTCAATGACCGTTTTGACACTGGTACTTTGGTTTTTGATTATGAATACTGCCGTTTTTGACAGTGTGTTGAGAACCGCAATTGGGGCAAGTAGGTGCTTTGGCTGACATCGAGGCTGCAATATTCTAATTTCAAAACACTTGTACTTTATTACTTTTAACATTTTATGGCTAAACGATATATTTAGCAAATTTATCTTTGAGAGACAATTCAATCAGTCAGTTAAATGTAATTCAAAATTCCAATAGCTAAAAATGAATAATTTGAGTTAGAAATTATCAGGTTTCACTACATATTTACCACTACCATCCTAGTAAGTGTATGTCAGGTGCTGGCGATCGCTCTTATACAGATGTTTGTATTTAACTACCTGTCCCAGCAGAATGAACCTTTACTAAAAAATGTGACTGCAAATCAATTTACTTAAACGGCTGTCCCCACAGTTCTCAGTCGCAGTCGCAGAAATATCAAAAGCCATTACCTAATGCAGATGTGACACAAGTGCGATCGCGGTCTTTCAAAAAGTGGACGTGATTACGCTCGTGATTTGCTCCCGTTGCAGAGTTACTGGAGCAACTAATTCCTTACAAGTGCTGCACTTGTTAACTGAGGTTGTATATTTGCGGGAGATTGCGCTGCAATTAATTTAATTTTGCCATTAGGGTAGCTTAACGAAGTTATCGCTAAGGAGAGCAACCTACTTTCTCCAAAACACGAAATCCGAGAGCAACTAAATCAAAACTGAAGTGCCGCCGGGGAAAGTAGCCGAAGCTAACCCGGAGTGGCGGCAAGTAAACTTCTAACGCTGGAGCCGCCAGGGAGATCCTGATGATCTAACCAAGTCTTGAAACTGGTTGCAAAAAACTTCAATCTTTTCAGAATCAAGGCGCTCACATAAAGGCATTGCCCCGATCAGCAATCGTGTACAAGCGTATGCGATTGCTCTGGCATTGCTCAAGAGCGCAAGCGTTTGCTATTGTTGGCAATCGTTTTTCTGTCGAATACCAGTCTAAATTAGGGGTAAAGCCTTAGCAGCCTTAAGCCGAGTTGTCACTAAAACAATTGTCCATAAAGAATTTTGGGCATTTTCAACCAGGACAACAGCTTTTAGCACCATAAATTTATGGTGTAGCACGAGTTTATTTGGTTGAATTATAGTTGACAACAATATTTTAAGGCGGCTATTATTATTATGTCAATAGGTGAACGTGATAAATTCAAAGTAGAAGTACAGATGAAAATTAAAATAGACGTTTCTCCTATAGCGACATTCAAGTGGAACGAGGACAATGCCCAAAAACTGAGAGAGCTTAGAGAGAAATCAGGCTATAGCCGGAGAAAACTGTCAGAAGAAGTAGGTGTGTCTACCACTTATATTCATCAACTAGAAGCGCCACATTTATTCATTAATAAGCCTGGAAAACCTAAAGAAATCACTGTTAGTACTGATATATTGCAAAAACTTTGTGCTGCGTTAGGCGGCGAGGTTGCTACTTTGATTTGGGATATAGAATG
>NZ_JBGTFY010000353.1:0-29952 GCF_041747015.1 Nostoc sp. | reverse complement strand
GCTCCTGAAGGGGACTTGACGCCACGCTCACGTGAGCTAGATCAAATTCTTCGTTTAGCCGCCTAGACCACCAGTTGCAACTTTTTGATACTTAGCTCAGGAATTTAATTTCTGGGTCAATTTCTGCAAAAGTATAGAGTTTAGTTTTTTTACAGGAGCGATCGCCTTTCAACCCTGATTATCCAAACTCAGAAAGTTTAGAATTTGAGTTACAAGAGATATAGCTTACTGGCAGAAGGGTTAGGCAATGAGTGAAACTCAGACCCAGTTACCGACAGATACATGGATTTATGCTTCTTGGCAAGAGTATGAGGAAGCGATCGCTAACTTGCTCGACGAGAAGGGAAAGAGTTACTACTACAAAGGATATATGAGACTGGAGATGCCAGCAGGTACAGGAATTGTCAAACTTGATCGGTATCCTGCGCCAGATTTGGTGATTGAGATTGCTAAAACATCTCTGCTGGATGACTTGGGTACAAAGCGATCGCTCTATGAAGAGTTAGGCGTTGCTGAATATTGGGTAGTGGATGTACAAAATGCCCAAATCATTGCTTATGCGATCGTAGATCAAGGCAGTAGACGTATACGTGAATCACAGGTATTGCCTGGATTAGCGATGTCTATTTTAGAAGAAGCTTTACGCCGTAGTCGTGAAATGAGTCAATCTGAAGTTGGAACTTGGTTATTAAGCCAGTTTCAGCAAAAGGAGGATTGAGGATTGCCAAGTTTTACACTCAGAACTCGACAGTTACATTTCAAAACCCAAAACTTCGACCTCAGAACTCCAACGTTCGAGCAAAAAGGTTGAACTTCCGAGTAAAAAGCTCGGTATTCCGAGTTCAAAGGCTCAACATCCGAGTAAAAAGCTCGGACTTCCGAGTTCAGATGCTCAACATCCGAGTAAAAAGCTCGGTATTCCGAGTTCAAAGGCTCAACATCCGAGTAAAAAGCTCGGTATTCCGAGTTAAAAGGCTCAACGACCCATATTGGGTTAGGAGTTAGTATGTGGGCGATTATCGTGTTTTGAGCTTCACATATTCCACCAGACGATTTATAATCGCCTGGGCTAGGTGCAAAATGTGAGTTAAAAACATTTTTGCCTACGAACGTGATAGAAAATACTTATATGATTTTTCCCCCATAGTATAAGGATTACAGATAATGCAAGTTCTAAAAAGAGCCATCAAACCACAAACCTATATATCGTTCCTCCACATTTACCAAACTACTTGGGGGACTGCTGGTGATATTTGTTTAATCCGTGAATCTGTAGCTAATGAAAGTACAGCAAAGTTTGTCGGTCACAAAATCCAACTAGCACTGCCAAAAGGGTTAGAGCGCGATCGCATCGCCAACTGTCCGATCATCAAAGTTGCGGGTAATGTCGGCGACGGACACCCTAAAGAGCATCCGTTGGAATGGGAAGCTTATGAAGGTGTAGATGTAGAAATAGCTCTAGCGGCTCTCAAACCTTGGAACTTCAAGTTAATTGAACTTTAATGTGGCGATTTGACAAGCTCAACTCGCTTTCGTTCTTCTGAAACTATTTTTTCCCCTAGCGCCATCAGACATTGGCTCAAATGGAAAAATTCATCTAATAGACATAGGAGTGAAATTAATTATGCGTTGCCCGAAATCCTTGGTAGGCATAATTCATAAATTGTACTACGTCATTTTCACTCCTACGTCTAATCTACTAAACCAGGTTTCTAAATCCGCGTAGTTTACCGCCATAGGCATCGCCTGAAAATCCAACAATGCTTCACCGAGATTTTCTAATTGTTCTAAGGAGAGAGTTTCAATACGGTCTAGCACCTCTTGGGGTAATTCTCCCACCCTTCGAGTCAGTTGACGGAGAATCAGCAATTGCCCTTCTGCTTTTCGTCCTCTTAGTTCTCCTCGTTGTTCCCCTTCTCTTAGAATTTCTTGATAAATCACTGACTCGCGCATCATACCCTCCCGAAATAATTGTCGAATCAAATCTTGATTGTATTTTAACCCCCCTAAGATTTGGGTGTAAGCGGAAATTTCGGGTCGTTGTCTTGGCTCAAGTTGATTAACTTTTCCCACAACTTGTTGTAACAAAACTTCAGGTTGCGTGGTTGCTGCCAAGGATGCTAATGATAACAAGGAAGCTCATTATTATACTCTGGGCGTATCTTTTTAAATTCCTGTACTATTTACATTAATATTCCATTTCTAGCTAAGTTGAGTTATCAGACAGTAAAAACATAACTGTAGCGGTTCCTGATTTACTAGTAAAAACCTAACTCCCTTCTCTTTCCCTACCAAGGAAAGGGCAGAAACAGCCTTTATTACTAAAGAAATTACGAATTATACAAATGCATCTACGCATAATTAAAAAGCGATCGTCGCCCTTTTTCCTTTTTCTCTTTACCCTGCTGTTGACACTCCTCCTTGCCCTGCCTTGGGTGAGTGCGAAAGAACCACCTCAAGAAGCGTGGCAAATTAACGGTATCTTTGTTGCTTTGGATGATGGATATGACGGAGTAAAGCAACTCGCTTTTCAAAAATTCAATGAATATAATCTAAGAGATTTAAAATCAGTGGTTCACAAACCAGAGGATATTGCAAAGAGAGTTCTCAACATCCTCAAGGATAAAACTGTTAACCCAAGTGTTCGTGAGAGTGCAGCAGAGGCATTGGGAAATCTGGGGGAGGCAGCCAAGCCCTACGTCAAAGACATTGTTGACTTCCTCAAGGATAAAACTGTTAACCCAAGTGTTCGTTACCTTGCAGCTTGGAATTTGGGAGATTTAGGGGAGGCTGCCAAACCCTACGTCAAAGACATCGCTGACATCCTCAAGGATAAAACTATTGACCCAAGTGTTCGTTCCGGTGCAGCAATGGCATTGGGAAATCTGGGGGAGGTAGCCAAACCCTACGTCAAAGACATCGCCGACTTCCTCAAGGATAAAACCGTTGACCCAAGTGCTCGTTCCGGTGCAGCTTATGCATTGGGAAATTTGGGGGAGGTAGCCAAACCCTACGTCAAAGACATCGCCGACATCCTCAAGGATAAAACCGTTGACCCAAGTGTTCGTTCCGGTGCAGCTTATGCATTGGGAAATTTGGGGGAGGCAACCAAACCCTACGTCAAAGATATCACTGACATCATCAAGGATAAAACTGTTGACCCAAGTGTTCGTTCCGGTGCAGCAGAGGCATTGAAAAATTTGGGGGAGGTAGCCAAACCCTACGTCAAAGACATCGCCGACATCCTCAAGGATAAAACTATTGACCCAAGAGTTCGTTACGTTGCAGCAGAGGCATTGGGAGATTTAGGGGAGGCTGCCAAACCCTACGTCAAAGACATCCTCGACTTCCTCAAGGATAAAACTATTGACCCAAGTATTCGTTCCGGTGCAGCTTATGTATTGGGAAAACTGGGGGAGGTAGCCAAACCCTACGTCAAAGATATCGCCGACATCCTAAATGATAAAACTGTTGACCCAAGTGTTCGTTCCGGTGCAGCAGTGGCATTGGGAAATCTGGGGGAGGGTGTCAAAGGCCTCCTCGACTTCCTCAAGGATGAAACCGTTGACTCAATTGTTCGTTCCAATGCAGCTCGGGATTTGGCAGATCTGAGGGAGGTAGCCAAACCCTATGTCAAAGACATCCTTGACTTCCTCAAAGATAAAACTGTTGACTCAATTGTTCGTTACATTGCAGCAGAGGGATTCGTAAATCTGGGGGAGGCAACTAAACCCTATGCCAAAGACATCATCGACTTCCTCAAGGATAAAACCGTTGACCCAAATGTTCATTCCGTTGCAGCGTTGGCATTGGTAAATCTGAGAGAGGCAGCCAAACCCTACGTCAAAGACATGGCTGACATCCTCAAGGATAAAACTGTTGACCCAAGTGTTCGTAGAAGTGCAGCGTTGGCATTGGGGAATCTGGGAGACGTTTCCAAACCCTACGTCAAAGACATTCTCGACTTCCTCAAGGATAAAACCATTAACCCAAATGTTCGTTACGGGGCAGCAGAGGCATTGGAGAAGATAGAACAACTTGACCTAAATAATGTTGTGGTAATTCTGGATAGCATCTATTACGCAAATAAATCAGAATTTGAACAGTGGCGATTTTTGACATATTTCCTTGGTGGCGGCACTAATGAAGTCAAAACACTGCTGACATGGCTAGGTTTTCCTGACACTAAAACGATTCCTGCTCAATTGAGTCATGAGCAAGGTGATAAAACTCTCAAAATCTTTGCCCAAGCCTGGGAACCGAGTCGAGATTTGGCACGATTACGAGAAGACTTAGCAAAGCAAATTGCTGTAGTTGCGAAAAAAGTCTCTTGGCGATCGCAAGACATTCTCATCCTAGAAACTCACTACAACAATCTCAAAAAAGCTGGATACAAGGAAGTTGATTTGTTGCAATCAGTAATAGTTAACCTCAAGGGTTGATAGTGGTTTTTTAACGCCAGAACTACTATTTTGATTCATGCTGCTTTTTGGCTAGCCCTCATCTTCGCTTGTCCCAAATTTTCCCAACTCCAAGCTATCTTCTTCTGGAACCCTTGGGTAAGACGTATCTTAGGTGTGGGCTATGTCGGCTACCTTTGTGCAATTATTCCGGTCTAGGTCGATAGTTAACTGACACAGGGACGGGGAGACGAGTTCTAGTCTTTCTTATTAACTACATTTTTGTATCAGTTAAAGTATTGCACTAATCTTACATTTGTAGGTAGAAAAGCAAAAGTTTTTATCATAAATTTTGTAATTATACTTTTAGATAGATAACATTTAAATCTTTACTCCATCGCCAGATAGATAAATTTCTGACGCTAGTTTATTAAATTAACTCAGGGGTGTTCTAAAGTAGGGATTATTTAATAATGCCAGACAGTCCTGGATTAGGAGAACAGGCGCTAAATAAAGCGGCAGAAATAGGTTTATCTAGCCAGTTAGATGAAGTAGAAAATTTAGATGTAAACATCAAAACAGACCCGCTTAAACTGGTTCAGGGACAGGTGGATGCAGTCACTATTAAAGGTGAAGGTTTAGTAATGCAGAAAGACCTTCGCATGGAGGAATTGGAAATGCAAATGAGTAGAACTAGGCAAATTAACTCTGCAAGCTGAAGCTTATGTTGAACAAATTCCTTCTGCTTAATTAAAATAGGATACTAATAATGGAAAGTACAGAAACAACACAATCAACTTCAACACCGTTCCCAAATATCCCACCACTTATTGAAAGTAACGACAGTGAATATCTTGATAGCGGCGTACCGAGTACAGTTGCGATCGCCGGACATCCCCTACACCCCTTAAGTGTGATCTTTCCCATCGCATTTTTAGCCGCCGCCTTAGGAAGCGATTTCGGCTACTGGTTAACAAAAGATTTCTTCTGGGCGAGGGCTTCCCTATGGTTAATCGGACTCGGATTAGGTGGAGGACTTCTCGCAGCAGCGATCGGACTAAGCGACTTTTTGAAAATTGAACGAGTCCGCAAGCGCAGCGCTGGTTGGACGCATTTGATACTTAATGTTTCTCTCCTAGTTTTAACACTCGTTAACCTCCTCCTGCGCTTAGGTGATGCTGAATCCCGAATACTACCTTGGGGACTAGTTCTCTCAGTGCTTGTTGGTACGCTGACTAGCCTTTCTGGCTGGTTCGGCGCTGAACTCTCCTATCGCCACAAAATCGGCGTAGTGGGTGCTGGTAGTAGAAGATATCCATAACGGAATAATTCGTAATTGAAGAAGAATTCAGAAGTCAGAATACAGGAATCAGAATCAAGACGCTCTTTACGAGACGCGGCTCTATCCACAAGTCGCACAGAATTTAATTCTGTTAGCGGATATCTAAGGTTTAGCCCATTCTGACTCCTGACTCCTGAATTCTTTCTTGTTAACATTCAATATTACGAATTATCGAGAAACGACTATGCAGAGGCTAAAATTCTGCTTAGTCTCTAAGCTTTCAGAAAATGCGCCAAAACCGTAACCAAACAATATTTATTATTCTTTCTCTGCTCATCGTTGTACCGATGGGCTTTTTCTTTAAGTATTACACTGGGACTGCCCATCAGTGGTTTAATGACTATGGAGCAGCTGTATTTTACGAAATATTTTGGTGTCTGTTCGCATTTTGGTTTTTTAGAAGCCAGTCAGCAGTAATCCAAATTCCTATATGGGTTTTTGTCATCACCTGTATACTGGAATTCTTGCAACTTTGGCATCCACCACTATTAGAGGATATTCGCGCCACCTTAATCGGTAAATTGTTACTTGGCACTACCTTTGTTTGGTGGGATTTTCCTCATTATGTATTGGGTTGTGTTTTAGGTTGGTTGTGGCTGCGACAATTACAGAAAATAGGTTATGCAAAAAAAAGTCAAGGTTAAACCTAATTCAAAACAGCAAAAAATTGAAGAGCAATCTGATGGCAGTCTGACTATGTATTTAAAATCGCCCCCAGTTGATGGTAAGGCTAATGAAGAGTTAATTAAACTACTAGCAAAGAAATTTGATGTAGCCAAATCTCATATCAAAATTAAATCAGGTTTGTCCTCTCGGCAAAAGCTAATAGAAATTGATACAGATATGTAGTTGCTGCTTAGTAATGCCTTCTTGTGAACACTCTGCCTCTTCCTAAATGTAAAACTATCTCACACCTGATAGATCCCCTATCAGAGCCAAGAAACGAGAGACAGAAACTCGCAAAGCCGAATTTTTAAGCTTGTGTAATACTGATATAACTTGGCTGAGTTTTGACTCTTTCTATCCAAGCTTGAATTGCCGGAAATTGGGTTAAATCGAACCCACCTTCATTAGCTACATGAGTATAAGCGAACAAGGCAATATCAGCAATCGTGTAACGTTCTCCCACAAAAAAAATGTGAGAAGTTAAATGTTTTTCCATCAAGTTAAGTGCTGCATAACCAGGTTCACGTTTTTGTTTTATAGCTTCACTATATTCTTCAGTTTTACCTAAAATAGAAATCCAAAATCTTGATGTAGCAATAAAAGGTTCATGGCTATACTGTTCAAAACATAACCATTGCAGCACTTGCGCTCGTAAAAAGCGATCATAGGGTAAAAATTCTGTGCATTCACTCAAATACACCAAGATGGCATTTGATTCTGCCAAGTATTTACCTGGCTCGATTTCCAGAACGGGTATCTTCCCATTGGGATTTTTACTTAAAAACTCTGGTGTTCGTGTCTCGCCTTTCAAGATGTTAAGCTCTACCCTCTCAAAAGGCATACCTAGTTGTGTCAATAAAAGACGTATCTTATAACCATTGCCAGAAGGTAAAAAATCGTACAGACGCATTAGTTCCATGTTAAAATACAGTTAGTAATATGTTGATAAGTGAAAGTTCAAAGTACAATATTTTACCAAAAGATTTTCTTAAAAACCGGATATTTTTTTTATATTTACCTTCTGAGTACTACACAAAATCATCCGAAAAAATAAAAAAAGTATTGTTTGTTTCTAAATTGAGATGTTTAGTTTAGTTAGTAGTTGAGAATAACAGTATGTGTGGAAGATTTACTCTAAACCAGTCAGCAGCAGCTTTAGCTCAAGTTTTCCATGTTCAAGAAGTTCCAGATTTAGCAGCCGAATATAACATCGCACCTACGCAAATGGTGGCAACAGTGTTACAAAATCCCGAAGGCGGAAAGCGGGAATTTAAGCAGTTACATTGGGGGTTAATTCCCTCATGGGCAAAAGATGCAGGGATGGGGGTAAAACTGATTAACGCTAGGGCAGAAACTGTTGCCGAAAAACCGGCTTTTCGGTCAGCTTTTAAGCATCGACGCTGTTTAGTGCTAGCTGATGGCTTTTATGAGTGGCAAGGGCAACAAGGTAAGAAGCAGCCGTTTTATTTTCGTCTTCAAGATGGGCAACCCTTCGCCTTTGCCGGTTTGTGGGAGAGATGGCGATCGCCTGCTAACGAGGAGATAATCTCTTGTACAATTTTGACAACGGCAGCCAATGAATTACTCCAACCTATCCACGAGCGGATGCCAGTGATTCTAGAGCCGCAAGATTACGATTTATGGCTAGATTCCCAAGTGCAAACGCCCCAAACCCTACAACAACTATTGCGTCCCTATCCAGCGCCAGCAATGACTGCCTATGCAGTTAGCACCCTAGTAAACAACTCTCGGCACAATAGTTCGGAATGCATCATGCCCCTCAGTGAGAAGAATGCCCCCGCAAATCAGTTAAATTAGCTATTGAGTGTACTAAAGGATTGGGGAGAATGGGAGTAACCAATGCCCAATGCCCAATGCCCAATGCCCAATGCCCAATGCCCAATGCCCAATGCCCAATACTTAATATTCAGAAACAAATATGCCAAGAACGCAAAAAAACGATAATTTTATTGACAAATCCTTTACTGTGATGGCGGATATTATCTTGAAGATCCTACCAGCCAACAAAAAAGCCAAAGAAGCGTTTGTTTATTATCGAGATGGTATGTCAGCCCAAGCAGATGGGGAATATGCTGAAGCATTGGATTGCTATGAAGAAGCTCTAACACTAGAGGAAGACACCAACGATCGCGGCTATATTCTCTATAATATGGGGCTAATCTATGCCAGCAACGGCGACCACCACAAAGCTTTAGAACTGTATCACCAAGCAGTTGAGTTAAACCCACGCCTACCCCAAGGCTTGAACAACATCGCCGTAATTTATCACTACCAAGGCGAAAAGGCCAAAGAAGCTGGCGATCACGACGGTGGCGAGGCACTGTTTGACCAAGCCGCAGACTACTGGGTTCGAGCTATTCGGATGGCTCCCAATAATTATATCGAAGCCCAAAACTGGTTAAAAACCACTGGGCGATCGCAAATTGACGTATTCTTCTAAAAACGAGGAGTTATGAATTATGAATCATTAACTCCTAACTCATAACTCCTAACTATAAAAAAATATGATTGACCAAGAACAAGTTCACAAAGTAGCTAATCTGGCTCGTTTAGAATTGACTCCAGAAGAAGAGAAACAATTTACTACTCAGTTGGGAGATATTCTGGATTATATCCAACAGTTGAATGAACTTGATGTCACGAATGTATCCCCAACAACACGGGCAATTGATGTCAGTAATATCACCCGTGAGGATGAGTTGCAACCCTATGCTGACCGGGAAAGCATTCTCAACAATGCGCCTGAACAGGAAGGTGAATTTTTCAAAGTACCAAAAATCCTCAATGCTGAATAGTCAAAAGCTATTGATTGAAGCTCGATAGCTCATCGCTTTTTCTAGCAGATAATGGTTCGCTAATAGCGATCGCGAACCATGTCTTTTTTTCGACATCCGGTAAAAGTCAGCTGATTATCTGATTGAAACCAGCAAATTTTGATTAATCGTCATTTTTAGATCGGTATTTGGGTCAATTGCAACTAAATCAACACTATCTCTACCAAAGATCAGACCAACCAACGCACCGACACCAGCGCCACCCAAGACTTCTTCTGTCGCAATGGCTTTATCGCCAGTGATAGCAGATATTGCAGTTGCTGCACCTGCGCCCAATACAGTATTCTTGATAATTGAACTAGTACTGATACCTTTCTTGACGGTTTCAGTTTTGGTAATCACTTCAGAACTAGCATTCAGTTGATACTCTTGGCCTGTGGTCAAAACCAGTTTCTCAGCAACAAATTGAGAACCGCCCGTAGCAGGTTTGAGTTGACCCATAACTTGACTACCAGCAGGAATCACTATAGTTCCTTGTTGCGTAAGTACGTTTTGGGATACTGTCAATGTCAATGGCGCTGTTTCATCCTTTGTAACCAGGATTTTTTCTGCCTTGTCATACTTCACAGGGATAGCAGTACCTTGAGGAATTGTGACTGATAGAGGCGTTGTGGTAGTAGGAGTAGTAGGTTGTCCAAGAGCCACGACATAAGGCGAGTTCATTGCTGAGGCTTGATTAGAACTAACCAATGCTTGGTAAATAAAAGCTGCTACCTGGGCACGAGTGGCGGTTGCAGTTGGATTTAGAAACTTGACATTCGGATAGTTTACGACAATTTGCTTCTCAGTTGCGGCTGCGATCGGGCTACGAGCATAGCTAGCGATGTTAGAAGCATCGTTGAAGTATTGCAGAGTGCTTTCGGTATTAACCCTGGCAGTATATTGCAGACCGTTAGCGAGGGAAACTAAAACCTGCTGGCGGGGAATAGCTTGGTTCGGCTCAAAGCGATTACCAGGATAACCAGATAAGAAACCTATAGTGTAGGCTTGCTGAATGGCACTGGATGCCCAATAGTTGCTTGGTACATCAGTAAAATTGATTGCTTGCCGTTGCTGTGCTTTTTGGAAAGCTTTATTGACCATAGCGGCAAATTGAGCGCGTGTTACCGCTTCTTCTGGGCGGAAGCTACCATCAGGAAATCCAGCAATAACACCTCGTTGTGACAATTGTTGAATAAATTGTGCTGCCCAATAGTTAGATGAAACATCAGAAAAAGTAGTTTGAGCTAAAGATGGCGAAGCTGTAATTAAAGGCGCTACAGCCCCCACTGTGAGGCTCAAAGCCATGAGTGCGGCTGTTCTAGATTGCCAACGATTTAAAGTAAACATTGTTTTTTACTCCAGTAGAATTAGTTTTTTGCTATTAATTAATCAGACATTTACCGAAGTATAAGGTTCCCAATTATTTCTACTTTTTGTAAAAACCATTACCTTCGGAATACAGTCATAATCTAAAAACCCATGTCAAAGGAAGTAGGTAATAGAAGTAGTGTAATCACCCGATTATTTCTATGAAACAAAGGTCTGGAAACAACTAGACAAACTTGGCGTCATCCGAGGATTTTGCACCCTATTTAGTGACCTACATTAGTAGGATACAAATTCTCAAGAGCGATCGCGATGTCTACAATGGGCGTAGATGCAGCACACACTCCATATTAATGTAACCATTTTCATTTTCGGAATATGCCTATAGACAGGTCTAATAAATTTCAGAAACAAACTCAGTGAATCCCCGTCATTAAATACATCACCTACACAAAGGACAACCCTCTTATGACTCGCCTACATCAATGGAAATCTGGAACTGTTGCATTTATGGCAATGGCAGTTACTACAAGCGTCGTTAGCCCCCTATTTAGCTTGGCTCCTGCTAATGCTCAATATAGAATTGGGCAAGACAGAATTGGACAATATGGAAATGTTACTATTCCTTCTGGAGTAGCTTTTCCTGTTACCTACGAAAAAGAGACAATTACTGTTGCTCCTGGGGAAAGTAAATCCCTAACTTTGAGAATAGCCAATGACATTATCGACAGAAACAGAAATGTCTTGATTCCCGCCGGTACTAAAGTAATTGGACGGTTGGAATCTGTTGACTTAGACAATTATTCAAGAGATACAGATGAGAACAAAGGAAAAGGTGTGCGGTTTGTAGCTCAAGAATTAGAGTTTTCTAATGGTCGGCGTCAGTCAATTAATGCAACTTCTCGGACATACACCACAACTCAAAAAGTTTCACAGAGTCCTAGCACAGGTCAGGTTTTAACTGATGCAGCTATTGGTGGAGGTGCTGGTCTTTTAGGTTCACTAATTACTGGTAATCGCAGAATTGACGATTTAAAACCTGTTATCGGTGCGGCTGCAGGTGCGGGTGCGAGTATCTTGTTGCGGAAAAAAGAAGCCAATGTCTTTGTCCTCAGACCTGCACAGGATTTGAGGCTCACACTGAATTCTAACTTGAATTTAGTACCACCATCTCGCTACTAAATTTAACTCAATTCAAGTCGTGACTTTAATCATTCCTTATAGGCGATCGCAACTTTAACTATAGTATGCGATCGCCTTCATTTTTAACCCTAGTTAGTGAGTCAGAGGGACTAGATAGTTGCTCGTAGTCCTTTGGTGTATCAATATCAACTGCACCTAATGGAAATGGAACGGAGAACACTTCGTTGAGGTGTCTATTAATCAAATGTTTTGCGCCAACATTCTCTCCTAACGCTGCTAGTTCTGAGAAAAATATCTGGCTGAATAAAGCAGGTACGCCTAATGTTTCGGCATATTGGGAGGCGATGATCGGTTTTCCTGTGGAATAATATGCTTCAACCAAGAGATTGATAATTTCAGAAGAAAGAAATGGCTGGTCACAAACAGCAATAACTGCTGCATCTACACTTTCAAGCGATAGAATTCCGCTACGAATTGAAGCGCTCATTCCTAAATTCCATTGGGGGTTTTCAATCACTTGCACAGAAGGCTGTGTGACTTCAGAGCGTATCTGTTGGGCATTTGCTCCCAAAACAACTATTACAAGTTTGCACACTGAAGCGATCGCACTCTCAATTGTATGCTTAAGTAAGCTGCTTCCTTGGTAAGGCAAAAGTTGTTTAGGCTTACCCATACGGGTTGATGCACCTGCTGCCAGAATAATAATCGCAACATTTGATTTAGCTAACAAAGCTTTTTCTGAGTCTCTCATCCGAAAATTGGTTGTAGATTTAAAATAAAACCAGGAAGAACATCTTCACCAGATAAACTGATCGGAGATTGTAAAACTTCAGGTGCAAGATTTGGACGATAAATTATTACTTGTTGATCTTTGGGATTAATTAACCAACCAAGTTGTAAACCATTTGCTAAGTATTCCTGCATCTTGGCTTGAGTATCTTCCACATCATCAGTTTCAGAAACCAATTCCACTGCAAAATCTGGACATAAGGGGAGATATTTTTTTCTTTTTTCTGGCGTGAGAGCATCCCACCGTTCCATCTTTATCCAAGAAGCATCATGGGAGCGAGTTGCACCATTAGGAAGTTTAAAACCAGTAGAAGAATCAAAAGCTTTACCTAAATTATTTTTACTATTCCAAAACCACAGTTGACCTAATAAATCAAAATTCCGATTACCCGTTTCTCCCCCAGTGGGTGACATGATTACTAATTCCCCCTCAGCAGTTAATTCCAATCGCAACTCTTTATTAACAGCAACAATCTGTTCAAATTCCTCATCTGTAAATTTGAGATTAGGAGGTAATTGTAAAGTTAAAGCAGTCATAAACTACCTCACAAATTACTAATTACTAATTGAGTTTCCTTGGTTTCATTGCGTTGGTGAATTGGTAAAGCGCGCTCTTTCAAAAAGCCACCATAACGGTTTGACAGCACAGCTTGAATCTCAGCGATAATCGATAAGGCGATCGCTTCAGGTGTATCGGCTCCAATATCAATACCCACAGGAGCATACAACCTTTGTAGCTGTTCGGTAGTGTAATCTACTCCCTCTGCACGTAAATCTTGAAGTAATCTTTCAGTGCGATGTTTCGCCCCCAAAAAGCCTAAGTAGCTTGCAGGAGATGACATTAGCATTTTTAGGATTTCTAAATCATCAAGATAATTATGAGTCATCACCACGGCAATAGTGCGCGCATTCACCATTATTTGCTTGTGTAGAATCTCTCGACGAGTGAGAATTACCTCATCAGCCATTGAAAAACGCTCTTTAGTTGCCTCACTGGCTCGACAATCAACAATAGTAACGTGCCAACCCAAAGCTTTGGCAAACTGCGCCGTGGGTACAGCGTCATAACCTGCACCAAAAATTATTAGGCGTGTGGGCGGTTGGATAACTTCAATAAAGACATCAACTTTACCTGATAATAGTTGATATTTGTTGACACTTGAATGTTGAGATTGAAGGGCGATTTGAGCGTCTTTAGTGAGGGAAACAGTCAAAGAAGATTCTGCAATATCAGTAGTTACATTACCATCTGGATTGAGCATTAAACGTGCCCCAACTTTAATGTTAACTTTACCCTCTACAGCAAAAACAGTTGCAATAATACCTTGCTGCTGGTTACAGAAACATTGTTTAATGAAAGCAACAGGGTTAAGTAGGCGATCGCTTAGACATTCAATCAAGACTTGCACCACTCCGTTACAGCCCAGCCCAAATCCCCAGACAATATCTTCATCCGCAGTCGTGTCATAAATGACAACTATCGGTTGTCTATCTGGCATTGAGAAGCGAGTATGCTCAAATACATCTTTTTCCAAGCAACCACCGCTAATAGTTCCTACCATTTGCCCTGCTTCTGTCATCAACATTCGCGCACCTGGTTGGCGATAAGTAGAGCCTTCAACATTAACAACAGTAGCAAGAAATACTGGTTCGGCATTGTGTTGACTTTCTTCAAATGCCTTTAAAATCGCGTGTAGCTCGTTCATTACCAATTAGAAGGTGACATATAGTTTTACAACAGTTTTCATGTATTTAAACCACATCTGTCGTAGGGGCAACTTAACGTCAAAAGGGCGGTTAGAAACCACGTCTACACAGGCAAAACCCACCTCTGTGGGTTAAAAAATCCTAATTTTCTCTTAGTCCGCAGAGGCGGACTTTGTTTGTGTAGCCGCGAATTCCATTCGCTAGGGCTTAAATTGACACTTGTTCTTTTAAAATTCTGAAAGTTCCGAGTTCAAAGGTCGGAGTTTCGAGTTTAAAGGTCGAAGCTTCGAGTTCAAAGGCCGGAGTTCCGAGTTCAGAGGTCGAAGCTCCGAGTTCAGAGCTAGTAATCAATAGAAATTGCAGTCTTATACAGACTCACCTTGATAGAGTTACTCCTAACTCTCTTATTACAACAACTTGTCAGGTGTAATAGGTAAATCACGAATGCGCTTACCTGTGGCATGATAAACTGCATTTGCGATCGCTGCTGAAACACCTGTAATTCCAATTTCGCCTACACCTCGTACACCTGCTGGATTGAAGTTGAGATCAGGTTCGCCGACGAAGAACACCTCAATGCGAGGAATATCTGCGTGGGATGCCAAGTGATAGGTAGCAAGGTCATAAACTACGGGATAGCCAACGTTTGGATCAAGATGGCACTCCTCCATTAAGGCTTGCCCGATACCCATGATCACGCCACCACGTACTTGACTCGCTGCTGTCTTAGAGTTAATAACTCGCCCGATATCCATCACTGACACCCAGCGCGTTATCCGTAAACGTCCGATTTCTTCATCGACGCTGACTTCGCAAAAATGTGTGCCCCAAGACTGGAATGCCCATTTCTTCGCTTCATCACCAGGGGCGGAAGATGCTGTGGCTTCAAATGCTGCGCGTCCAGATTTACCCAGAGTTGCAAACGCTTCTTGTGCAGTCTTAGCATTAGCAGTTTTCAAAACTTGCTCACAAGCTACCATCACCGCCGGGACGAGGGATGCTGTCATCATGGAACCACCCGCCAAGCCGCCATCTGGGAGTAACGAGTCGCCCATCTCTACTTGTATTTTTTTGACAGGTAGCCCCAATGCGTCTGCTGCTGTGGCCGCAACAACGGTATATGCGCCAGTACCCATGTCATTCCCCGCCGTCAGAACATGAGCAGTACCGTCTGGTAGCAGCCTTACTTTCACTGATGCTTTACCCCGCAAGCCAGGGAAAGTTGATCCTGCCATTCCCCAACCCACGAGTTGACCATCGCGTGTCAAAGAACGCGGCTGTTTTGGTCTGTCTTTCCAGCCAAATTGCTCTGCACCAACTCGCAAACAGTCAGCAAAATGTTTGGCAGAGAACGGCTGACCCTTACGCTGGTGTTCTTTAGCTTCGTTTTTGAGGCGCAGTTCCACTGGGTCAATCTTCAGCATCCAGGCTAGTTCGTCCATCGCCGACTCCAACGCCCACATCCCAGGATTCTCTCCTGGCCCGCGCATAAATGTTGGTGTACCGATGTTCAGCACCGCTAGTTCCTGTGTCAGTTGCAAATTCGGCGCTGTGTACATAACTGGCGTGACTCCCGTACAGGGTTCTGCGAAGACTTCCACTGGTGAAGTACAGGATTTGGCCTCGTGGGCGATCGCAGTTAAAATACCATCAGCAGTTGCTCCTAAACGCACAGTTTGCTCAGTTTCCGAGCGGTGTCCTGAGTTCGCTGTCATTTGCCGACGGCTGAGGACGACTCTGAGAGGACGCTGGAGTTTACGAGCAGCCGCAGCACAGAGAATACCGTGAGGCCAGGGAAAGGCTTTGCAGCCGAAGGCTCCACCCAAGAAAGGCGTAACGACGCGAACCCGCTCAGATGGGAGTCCGAAGAGTTCCGCGTATGTGCGCTGGGTTGCGAACACCCACTGCGATGGTTCGTAAACAGTGAGTGAATTTGCATCTTGCCAGTGGGCAATGATCGCATGGGGTTCCATCGGCGCGTGCATTTCGGTAGAAGTCTTGTAGGTAGCTGTAAGCTTCGTTGTTGCACCTGCTACCCCTGTCGCAAAATTCCCCTTTTCAAACTTTGGCTCCTCACCCATCTGGGGTGGAGCCTCCTTGAAGGTGGCTTTGGCAGCTTCCACGACTGGCTTTTGAGTTGCGTATTCTACCTTAACTAAATGCGCCGCATCACGCGCCCGCTCAAAGGTATCTGCCACTACCAAGCCGATAATTTGCCCTGCATAGTGAATTTTGTCATCCGACAACGGCAGACGAGCCTCGTAGATTTTCGAGGTCATAAAGTCGTTGGTTGGCATAAACACCTTGGGCAAGTTTTTATGCGTGAAAACATCTATTACCCCTGATGCCTTTTCTGCTGCACTGGTGTCGATGCTTTTAATTTGCCCATTAGCAATGCTGGCGGTGACCAGATAACCGTGAACTAGACCCGGAATTTGATGCTCTGCGGCGTAGGTTGCCGTACCTGTAACCTTTGCCCGTCCATCCTTGCGGCTGACATCAGTCCCAATTACTTTGTTCATGCTACGCCTCCTCCTTTAGCTGAAACCGTGAGTGCACGACGAATTGCCCGCTTTGCTAAGTCAACTTTGAAACTGTTGTAAGTTAATGGCTTGGCTCCTTGAAGGGCAATTTCTGCTGCCTGTTGAAAGGTTGCGGCATTGGCAGTTTTGCCGATTAAAAACTTTTCTGCTTCTGTTGGCCGCCAAGGTTTGTGAGCTACTCCACCCAATGCCAAGCGGACATCCTTAATCTGTTCGCCCTCTAAATCAAGAGCCGCCGCTACAGAGATTAACGCAAAAGCATAGGAAGTGCGATCGCGTAACTTGAGATAAACCCCTGATTTGGCAAAGGTTACTGGGGGAACAATCACAGAAATAATCAACTCACCTGGCTCTAAGTTTGTATCTCGCTGGGGTGTGTTCCCTGGTAATCGGTGAAAGTCTGTAAATGGAATCTGCCGCCTACCTTTGGTGCCTTCCACAACAACAACAGCATCCAGAGCCGCGAGAGGCACACACATATCCGAAGGTTGAACTGCCACGCATTGGTCACTAGCCCCCAGGATGGCGTGCATCCGGTTGATGCCCGTTGCTGCTGGACAGCCGCTTCCTGGTTGCCGTTTGTTGCAAGCAAAGGCGGTATCGTAATAATACGGGCAGCGAGTGCGTTGCAATAGGTTGCCGCCTACGGTTGCCATATTGCGGATTTGCTGAGACGCACCAGCCAGAATTGCCCGGGACAATATTGGATAATCGCGGCGAACATCGGCATGGTCTGCTACTGCTGTGTTACTTACCAGCGCTCCAATGCTCAAACCACCCGCACTTGTCCGTTCAATGCGCTTCATATCTAATCGAGAGATGTCGATCAGTTGCGATGGCTCATCTAGGAAGACTTTCAGACGGTCAACCAAATTCGTACCACCTGCAATCAACATGGCATTTTGGTCGGTAGTTGCCCGTTGAACGGCATCTTTCACAGAGTTAGCACGAATGTAAGTGAAGTTCTTCATTTGAGCATCTCCTGGGGTTCCTTGACCATCACAGTTGCCGCCGGAGAAGGCGGTTTTTGTCCCGTTACCTGCTGCACTGCTGCCACAATGCCGTTATAAGCGCTACATCGACAGAGATTACCACTCAGCCTTTCCTTAATTTCAGCCTCAGAGAGTTCAGCCAACTGTGGGGGACGAGTTAAATCTGGCGTAACAACACTGGCACAGCCTCGTTTAACTTCATCAAGTAAGGCAACAGAAGCACAAATTTGTCCTGGGGTACAATAGCCGCACTGAAAGCCATCGTTATCAACGAATGCTGCTTGCATGGGATGGAGAGTGTCGCCTTTCGCTAACCCTTCAATAGTGACGATCGCCTTGTCTTCCTGCATCACTGCTAGAGTCAGGCAGGAATAAACTCGCTGACCATCGATTAGAACAGTACAGGCTCCACATTGTCCATGATCGCACCCCTTTTTGCTGCCCACTAGCCCCAAGCGATCGCGCAGGGCATCTAAGAGTGTGACACGCGGCTCAAGGTCGAGGGTTTGCTGCTCACCGTTAACAGTAAGTTTCATCTTGATCTCACCTGGATTACTCTGAATAACGTCCTTTGCTACAGTTGCCTGATTGAGCAATGAGGGAGCGGCTATAGCCGTTCCGGCAGCAGTCAGTGCCCGCCCCAAAAAACCGCGTCGGGATGTTTTTCCCACCCCTTTTTTCTTGTGTTGCATGATTGGTACTTCTAAATTGAATAATGCGGTAATTCTGACAACTTAGCTATTTAGTATTGTGTACATAATTCAAGTCGAGTGCAGGTAATAAGCTGAGAAAATCAGGAAAAATCAGACAAAGTACACCTTCTGAAATAGCCTGATTATCCTTTCAGCCGTGAATTTAGGATAACATTCGTGTTTGTCTGACTATTTATTTAAGGAGGGTTAGCAAATATCAAGCCTTAACCCAAGCGTATTGGGAGTTAAACCGCTCCCGTCACGAGTTATACCATTTCACGAAAACCTTGATACACATAGATTTTTCCTAGGGGCATTGCCATGCCCCTAGCAACGTATTTGTATCATTATTAAAGTGAAGAGGTACTCAAGTTCCCCACCCCCAACCCCCTCCCCGCTCTTCGAGAGGGGGCTATGATGTACCTCATCTGATTAGGAAACGCTGTAACGTCGGGTAAGTTATTTTTTGCGAGTCGATGCAACAAAGATGCGAGTCGATGCAACAAAGATGCGAGTCGATGCAACAAAGATGCGAGTCGATACAACAAAGATGCGAGTTGATGCAACAAAGATGCGAGTTGATGCAATAAAGATGCGAGTTGATACAACAAAGGTGCGAGTCGATGCAACAAAGGTAAAGTCAAAAAAACTTGTGTGTACACCATCCCTCTCCGAGTCGGAGAGGGACAGACTTGAACTTTAGTTCAAGGCAGGGAAAGGTTCGTTGAATTCAGGTTAATCCAGTTCAGTTAAAACTTGATCCTCCCTAACCCTCCTTAAAAAGCAGGGAATTAGAGCAAGCTTTGATGAATCTCAATTTTAAGCACGCCAACGGAGTATCTGATCCTTGACAGGATTCACAAATTCTCGTCCTTCAGCGACAGACCGAGCATATTCCCGCTTTAACTGGTAATACCAAAGCGCTTGCATATCTGAGTCCTTAATCAATCGCAACACAGGATTATATTTAAGTCCAATCTGCTGCTTTTCCACTACCGTTCGGTCTTGACCAATGAAGGTTTGCGCCAATATATGCATCACTGGCTTGAAAAATCTCACCCAAGGAAGTGTCCAGTAAAGAGCAAAAGTTACCTCAGTTTCTGTGTCTGAAATTGGTGTAACTGTGGTCAAATTACAAACTCGATGGTTTCCGATAGTAGTTTCTTCAATTCTGACTCCAGGTAAACGAAAAGAAATCTCCGTTTCTGGCAGACCACCGCCAATCAGCCAGTATAATCGACCGCCATTCTCTGGTAATCGGTGTCGTCGCATTGTAAAGCCGTAGGGCGAAGCGTCAAATTGCTTTACTTCCTCGTGCAGTTGCTCATTTCGCCACCACCAAGCGCGATGAACATAGGGTGAATGGGCAGGGTCCATTAAACCTACCACTGCATGATCTATAAAACAAGGAAACCTGACGATTTTTACAAACTGCGGCGCTCGCTCTTCAAACCCAGGAATTACCGGAATCTCCATCTCAGAAGCAGGTTGAGCGTTATCTGGATCACTCATATATATCCAGATATTCCCTTGAGCTTCCCGAATTACGTATGACTCTACATCAAAACGAGTCAAATCTATCTCCTGCTCTTCCACAAGAGATGGAATCGCAGTGCAGCGTCCAGCCTGATTAAAGCGCCAGCCGTGGTAACAGCATTCGACTTCCTGCCCATTGAATCGACCACAACTCAAGGGCACACCACGATGGGGACAAATATCCCGCATGGCAGAGACTTTCCCATCCTGGCTGCGGACTAACAGCACTGGTTCTCCTAAAAAGATGCGGCTGATCATCATACCTGGCTTGATCTGATCGCTAGGCAAAGCATAGTACCAAGTATTACGTAATACAAAGTTGTCATTATTTTTCATAACTAACTGGGTCTGCCTTTGACACAACGAAAGTCATGGTTGATGAAATGGAAGGTTATGCTTAGAAACATTCTTTCAGGTTTTTAATAGCTGTAGGTAAATTCAACTGATGCACTTTTTAGTCATTCTCTCAGATTTGCGAACAGCTGCGATCGCTCCCGGTGTGAAGTTGGATTATTCATGACTCCTAACTTTTAACTATGGTTTCTAAACCTTGCACTAATCTTTCTATACCCTCTTTTACCGTCTCTTTTTGCAGTGCCCCATAAGCAACACGTAGATAGCATCCATTATCCACACCAAAGGTTGTACCTGGAATGACTGCTACTTTATGTTCTTGAATTAGTCTTTTAACTAACTCAAAAGCATCCATTTGGGTATGAACTTTGAGGAAAAAATAGAACGCGCCATTAGCAGGGGTAATGCTACATAAGCCTTGTAGGCGGTTAAGGGAGTCTAGTACTAATTGGCGTACTTGCGCCAACGCTCCTATATTACTCTTCAAATACTCCTCTTTTGCCTGCAATGCTCCTAAAGCTGCATATTGAGAAACTACTGGCGGACAAATCAAAATTGTATCCTGAACTTTTTTGACGGACACAAACAAGTGTTTAGGAATCACCATGTAGCCAATACGCCAACTGGCAAAACCGTATGCTTTAGAAAGGCTATACAGGGAAATGGTGTACTGATTACTACCAAATGCACCAGGTGAAACGTGTTTTACTCCGTTATAGGTAAAGTATTCATAGGCTTCATCGCTGATGTGGTAAATGCCGCAAGTGCCACATATTTGATTTACTTGGCGCAATGCCGCTTTTGAATAGACAACCCCAGTCGGATTATTCGGTGAAACTGTCACTACTGCGCGTGTTTTGGCAGTAATTGCTTGAGCGATCGCCTCTGGACGTAGTTGATAATTTTTATCCGTTTCCACTAACACTGCACGACAACCAGCCATTGCGTAGTTTACCGCCGCAGGCATCGCCATTTCGTGATTGAAATAATAAGGCGTATTCAAAATAATTTCATCGTCTGGGTTAGTGATAGCAAGAATGGCATTCATAAATCCCATGTTGCTCCCTGCTGTCACAAAAATGCAGTTTTCCTCGTTAATTTCAATGCCGTTGAAGGCTTGCAATTTTCCTGCAAGTGCTGTTAGCAACGGTGGAATTCCCTCAACTGATTTATATAGATTATTAGTAGGTTCGGCCAAAAATTTAGGCAAAAATTCTATTGCTTCCGGTGGCGGGTTGTAATAAACAACACCCTGTCCTAGAGAGATGGTTCCAGGAGAGTTTTTAATCAGTTCCCCAACCATAGGAATAATTGGCGATTGTACCGCCTGCATACGAGAGGTTAGGGATTCCATTTAACCAAAGTACGATATTTTACAAACCTCATAACAGAAAATTAATGTTTCTCACCCCCTACTGTCCTTGATTATCCCCTTACCAAAGAAGGAAAGGGAGAGTTACAGATGGGGTGAGATGGTTCGGTTTAGAAGAATGATTGATCAGATTTGCGATTACCCAAAAATTTAGTCAATCGAAATCTGTTGAGGGCCAGTGGTTTTCCCATTCTGTGTGTCCGTCCTTGTACCAGTGTAACTATTCGAGCCGATTTGTTGGTTGAGCCAACTTTTAACCGGATCGTCTGCAAGATTGAGCCGAAGCACTCCAGAAAATAACCCACCCACAAATGAGACTGGATGCTGGGTAAATTCTTTGAATATAGGTGACAATGCACTAATGAACATTAAGAGTCTCCTGGCGCTGCCGTAAAAAATTATCACATCTTAATTGATCGTAACCTGTTAAGGGATTGGGGATGGGGCATTGGGCATTGGTTATTCTCCTTGTCTCCCTCATCTCCCTAGTCATTTCGCCTTATGAGCTTGGTTGCTGATCGGGAAACATACACTTATCAGAGTCACAACCACTAGGGCCGGCCTCTGCCATTTCGCCTAAATCGTAGCGGCTTAGAACTGCACAGAAATCATCTGTTTTGCGCCGTGCTTTCACCTCTTGACTTAAGCGATCGCACGTTGATTTGTCTATTGGTTCAAATGGCAAACGTGGGAATGATTGCAAATCATCAAAACGAGCTAAAAGAGCTGCGGAAATATATCCTTCATCATTCTGAATAGTTTCGTAGATGCGCTGTCCAAGGCTCTCTATTTCTTCAGAGCGAAGTTCCAAAGTAGCTGATGTGTTGTGAGTTACATACCAGCGTTGAACCTGGAGAACAAAATCAAATTGGGCTAAGACTGAAAACTTAGAAACATCAATTTCATCAGCCCCAGGTAAATCAGCCCAAGATACAGAAACCGGGATTTCTACTAACCATTCACTGACTCGTGAATCAAAGGGATCGTTAAGTAAATTACCCTGTTCATCTTTGTCAGATTGAGAGGGAATAACATTGTAACCATAGTCAATACAAGCTAAGGCTACTGGGTCATTTTTGCCAAAGGTGATCCGGCGAATAAATCTTTGCGCTTTCGGGGGATGCCATCCTGAACTAGCATTAGTTAATAAAGCTTTAGTACCGCTAGGTTGGACTGTAGTACAGCGATTTGGACGTTTGAGATTGTGGCGATCGCAATAATCCCAAACCACCCGATGTACAATATCTTTCCAAGAACTTAAGTATTTCTTTTCCTCACGTTTGAAAGCTAATCCTTGTGCAGTTGCGGGTCTTCCTTCTTCCCACCAGCGTAGCCAATCAACACCAAAAGCATGAACAAAGAAATCAAATAAACCTGTGAAAGAAACCCCGACAATCGGATCTAATTCCCGGCTGTATTGATAGCGTGGTTCGAGGAATTTGTGATTTAAAAGTGCTGCTACAGATAGCGCCCCAGCAGTGAAAGCCTCCTCTTGTTCTTTGTAATTATGTGGGTCAATTTGATTCAGGTGAACCTCAGATAAATTGCAGTTACCAGTTAGAGTATTACCAAATACTCCTTTGTGATGTTCCGGTTCATTGAAGCAATAAGTATCGTGTAAACCTGGCAATTCTTCCACACCTCTCACTATTTGCCATTTACCTTTGTATTTGGCATCACACCCTTTGCTTACATCCAAACGCTGGCAAGGAATTTGCCCACAGTCAGTAATTTGCAAGTAATATAAATCTTGACTGCGAACACCATAATTAGTTACTGATCCTTTATGAGCGCAAAGATTCAAAGAAGAACGGATACCGCATTTAGTTAGTAATAACTGGACTCGATATGCACGTTCGTAATCAGAGATATAAATCCTAATGCCATTGCTATTTGTATTCGAGCCATCTGTATCCGCTAAACCAGCGATAAAGTGCAAAATTGCTTGGCGATTCCAACTAGCAATTACATTCAGTGACTCTGGATTTGCTTTTAAACTCTTTAAAAATTCTCCAGAAAAACCTAAGTCTGTTACATCTGTAAAAGTCGGTAAGTAGTCATAGTTTCTTTCAGGAGACTTTGTTCCGATTACAGATAAAGCGGCTTTGTGTTCGTAGAGTCTAATTTTGGCATTACCATTTTGATCTGTAGTTCCATCTCCTACAGCTATCCCCAAAGTATAGGCATAACTTGGATCGATATTTAATCCATCATCATACTGAATAGTAAAAGGCTCAGTATGAATGGCATATCTACTAACATCCATCAAATCCTTAGTTTGCACTTCTTTGTATTCTTGATAAAATCTATCTTTCACAAAAAAGCGATGATATGCGGTTGCATCCAAGTAAGTACCATCTGCAAATTTGACTCGATATAAATGGCGATTGTTGCCAGTTTTAAATGGTGTTACTCGGCTCCATTTTTGACCATTCCAAATCTCAGTTTCACAGTCAATAACATCTTTGATTTTATGCATTCCATCTCTAGTGATGAGTAAGGTATCACCGCTCACGCAATGGAAGTTAGACCCGATGATTTCTCCACATGGATTTAAAGCATATCGCTGCAAACGATGTTCTAACTCATTAGCATCAAGATTTGGATAACGTTCTTGCAACCACTGTTTTGCTGATCCTTGTTCGTAAGCTTTCAAGAAATCAACTTTTAAGTTAGGAGTTGGCAGCAAATCAATGTTCGATCGCGCCACAGCTTCACCAGCCCATTGAATTGCTCCTTCGCCACTGTAATATTGTTTGCGGACAGCATCAATGCATTCTTCTAATGTTGGCTTGCGGTGAAAAACTCTGGTATGATTTGCCATCCTCAAAGCATCGCGCTCTGGATCAATTCGCCAGTTGCCATTTTCATCCTGCTGCCATAAGTTATCTTTGGCGGTAGCTGCTAGGCGATCGCCAGAATCAAACTGACGCATCCCCGCACTATTATGTGTCAGATAGCCATCACAATAGAAACAATGAGCTTCTTCGACTTCAATATCGTAAGTGTGGACATGATCATAACTGCCCAGTCCTTTAACACTAACTGGAATATCTAGCGAGATATCAGCTTCAACGATATAGCGTTCATAATTGGCATCAACAATGCGAGAACCTTGGAATCCCATATCTCGCATTTCGCTATAGGTGTAAGCTTCCCGCATGATTGCACCAGGGACGGTAAAACCATACATTTTTGAGCCACTGCGTTGGGCGGGTTCCCCGACTTGAAGCAAGTGGCGTAGTCCTTTTTTCACACACCCTTTAACTGAGTATGGTGCAATAAGTGCGTTGTAACGCTCTTTGAGGGCTGGTATTGTGAGGCTGTACTTAACTTGCCATGTTTCCTCTTGTGGATGGATAATGCTAATTCTGCCAGCGATCGCCAAACTGGATAAAACCGCGCTAACTTGTCTAATAAATGACCGATAGACTGAGGTAACTAAGTGAGGGGGTCGGTTATTCACAGCACCGTCACTGTCCATTAATCCAGCTAGGTAAGCCGCCCTGATATCTACTGAACCCTGCAAAATAAAACTAGGAATTGCTAGGGAAATATTAGGTTGCTTGATGTAGCGATGGAAGTACTCAGCTAATCGAATAGATGAACAGATTGATTTGGCAGTATTTTCGCCCTTGATGATGCCATGAGTAGCAGTCAATCCAAATAAAGCTAAAGCAGCATCTATTTTGGCTTGAACTCTAGCTGTGAGTTCCGTATCTAAGCTGTTCATTGCCCATTCAACCCGGCCATAAGGCTTATCATACTTATTCCGACCGAGAGCAACATAGCCGTCACCGTGGGTTAACCCAATTAGCCAAGCAACCTCAGATGTCAATTCGGGAATTACAAAGGACTTAGCTGTGCGACTATTTGAGGGTCGAGATTCAGTAAAATCAGGGGGTAGATGGGTAACTGTACCAGGTAGAACTTGTGTATTGTGCAGTAGCCGATCGCCCTCAACTAGACTTGCGAGCGCCTTCCAGGTAATTCCCCCTTGAGCATCTGCAAGAACTGCTTGTTTGTGGTTTAAAGTTGCTCTAGGGTAAGTCCCATTAGTTTCAATTTCATAGACATCCTGAAATCCTTGGTCAAATTTATCAACAACTCGCCGAAATCCTAAAGGAGTTTGCACTAAATCATCCACTTGGATATCGCAAATGGGAACAAGACCTTTGGAAGTATGAACTAAAGCATCTTCAGGGAGACAGCGCCGAATATTGCCTGCAACAATTGTCACAGCCGCTTGGTCGATTAACAAACAGCATTCAATTGAATTTAATTGTCGTCCTACAGCTTTATTGAGAATAGAGGCACAACGCTGATAAAGTCCGGGCAATTTCACCGGATTAGCAACTCCTCCAAAGCCGTTGAGAGTTTCTCCGGCTTTGCGAACATCGCTGATATCAACTAATACTTCAACTTCTGCCGAAAACTGTTCATTAGTGGAGAGTTCCAACAGGGTTTGATATGATTCAACCCAACCTTCGCGGCTATCTCCAACGTGAATAGTGACGCTATTGCCTTCTATATTTGTTTCAGTATATTCACGTCGCAGTTGTTGAGGAGTGCTGCCAATTTCACCTTGGACAGTGACATTCAAATGATTACGGATGGGGGGCAACTGGTTGATAAATTGTGGTTCTAGAACTGCTCCAGTCCCACAGCCCATCATTGCCAGATCCATCATTAATCCGAAGGCACTCCAGTCTTCGAGATTGGTAGAGGTGCAATTATAAGCGCCGGAGAAGTTCTTGGGCTTGGTTATCCAGTCTGTACCACCAACCCATAGCCAGCGTCCACTGGGCATAGCTTTCAAGTTGCGCTGCATCTGATCGAGTATGTCGGCTTCTTGTTGAGTTAGCTTCCCTAGCTTGATTAAAGCAAGTAGAGTGCGATCGCATACCTCATCCCATGTTTCCCTTAGTCCCGCCTTGGTACGGCGGCTATAGGTTCTAAAAAATACGGGATTAGCAGCCGGTGCAGTTTCGGGAAACTTGGCACTCTGGCGTTTTCTTTCGAGTTCTCGAACCATATATTAGGTGTCTTGCGTTCTGGTTGCGTGCGGACAGATTATGACTATACGCCAAGTAGTTTTAGGATTAAAGATTGTCAAATTGTCCACTTTGCGCTACCTCTAAGCCGTATAGATTTCAACAAAAATTTATGATGTATAATGTCGATTCCCCTCTAACATAGCTAAGTACTACGTTGCAATTAGAACATAAGTTAATGCAAATGCGATCGCTGGAAGCGGGCGTTTCGCCATCGCCTTTGGCGCTGCCCCTTGGGCGATCGCTGGTGGAGAGACAGGATTAATAAGCGAGTGCGTAACTTTTACTAACACTCATAACAGTTAATTACGTCTACGATCTGAAATTAAGAGATAATCACTGAAGCCATCATGCTAGAGTACAATCCCTTATCTTGCTTGCCCTCATCTGAGGAACTACCAGACTCTGACGATACGCCAGTGGATAATGAATTACAAAATATAATTCCAGGTTTACTCAAAGTTATCTTAGCGATGGTTTGGGCAGAACGCATGGATTGGTTTTTTGGTATAGATATGGGGATTTATCATAACCCAGATTTACCGCCAATCGTGCCAGATGGATTTTTGAGTTTGGGGGTAGAGCGATTTTATGATCAAAACCTCCGCCCCAGTTATGTGCTTTGGGAAGAGAAGAAATTACCTATATTGGCACTTGAGGTGGTATCTCAGACATATCGCAATGAGTATTCCACCAAAAAAGCAGAGTATGCAAAATTGGGAATTTTGTATTATGTAGTTTACAACCCATTTCGTCGCCGTAAGCCACGTTTGGAAGTTTACAAATTAGTTAACAATGTTTATGAATTTCAAGATGGTAATCCTGTTTGGTTCCCAGAAATAGGTTTAGGAATTGGCATCGAACAAGGAACTTATCTAGGCATTCCGCGAGAGTGGATGTATTGGTATAACCAGCAAGAACAAAGGTTTTTAACACCAGAAGAAGATAAAAAACTTGCTCAACAAGAAGCTCAACAAGCAAAGCAAGAAACCCAATTATTACGAGAACGGTTGCGATCGCTTGGCGTAGATCCTGATTTAATCTAAAATGGAGTTCAAAGACTCATCCACGAAGATCAAAGCCTCATTACAGCAATTTTCTTATAATGTAATCATATCTCATCTAGCAGAGGTAAAACTATGACTATTGAACAAACAGTTCTACAAACATTCCGAGAATTACCACCAGATAAACAGCAAGAAGTTTTAGATTTTATTCAATTTCTCAAATATAAATTATCAGTTCAAAAACCATTTTTTATATCTGAACATCAAAAAAGTTTAAGAGAAAGTAAAGACATTACTGATTTTTGGTCAGCCTTACAAGACTTTAGACAAATGGTTGACTTAGAAAGTATTGACGATGACACTTTTGAAAATCTACGGGATAAGTCACCAGGAAGAGAAGTTAATTTATGAGTCTAAATTATTTACTAGATACTAATATTTTGTCGGAGGCTAAACGACCTCATCCCAACGAGAAAGTAATGGAAAAGCTAAGGTTATATAGACAAGAAACAGCCACAGCTACCCTAGTTATCCATGAAATGTTATATGGTTGTTTCCGTCTTCCTATTTCTAAAAAACGTCAAGATATAGAGGATTATATCAAAAACGTAATTTTAGCAGAAATCCCTTTATTTGATTACGATCTAAAATCTGCACAATATCATGCTCAGGAAAGAGCTAGATTATCAAAAATTGGTAAAAATCCTGGATTTATTGATGGGCAAATTGCGAGTATTGCAGTTACAAATAACTTGATTTTAGTAACGAATAATGTAGGAGATTTTCAAGATTTTGATGGTATAGACATAGAAAATTGGTTCATTAATTAAGATACCGCATTGTTTATTCAATTTGTTAATGCGTATTGCTTTGGTTTGGACATCACCAATGCGTTCAGTTATTTCCAAAGACTGATTGTAGAGTGCGTAAGCGTAGCCCGTCGTAGACATCGCTCGGCATAGATCCTGATTTAATCTAAAATTGCCTAATCACGAAGACGCGATAAATTCCCTAATCACAAAGACGCGATAAATCGCCGTCTCTTGCCTTAACCGAACAGTATTGCGAGGTTCACGAATGAAGCTCCGAGGTTCATCAACGAAGCTCTGAGCTTCATTAATGGAGTTCAAAGACTCATCCACGAGTATCAAAGACTCGTTCACGAGTATCAAATACTCGTTCACGAGTATCAAAGACTCATTCACGAGTATCAAAGACTCATCCACGAGTATTAAAGACTCGCTCACGAGTATCAAAGACTCGTTCACGAGTATCAAAGACTCGTTCACGAGTATCAAAGACTCATTACAGCAGTTTTCATTTACTTAAATCCCACTCTTGCATTCTTCTCTGTGCCTCTGCGCCTCTGCGTGAGATAAAAATCTTTCAGTAATTACGAATTACGAATTATCCTATCAAGACTTGCACTCACACTTTCAGCATCCGGTGACTTCAATCGCTGCAAAATCTCTAAAGCTGGTTGCAAATAGGATATCGCTTTAGTGTATTCACCCTGCTGTTCTGCCAAATCTCCTAACCTTCGCAAAGTCATTGCTTGAGTTCGGACAGCACCAATGCGTTGACTTATTTCCAAAGACTGATTGTAGAGTGCGATCGCTTCATCCACTTCCCCTTTGTTGGCGTAGAGTCTTCCCAGTTGGTGCAACGTCGCCGCTTTGCCTTGGACATTACCAATGCGTTCTTTTATTTGCAAAGACTCCTTGTAAAGTGCGATCGCTTGTTCCACTTCTCCTTTGTTGGTGTAGATCATTCCTAGTCGGCGCAACGTCGCCGCTTTGGTTCCGATATCTCCAATGCGTTCTGTTATTTCCAAAGACTGATTGTAGAGTGCGATCGCTTCATCCACTTCCCCTTTGTTGGTATAGATTTTTCCCAGTTGGTGCAACGTTGCCGCTTTGCCTTGGACATTTCCAATGCGTTCTGTTATTTCCAAAGACTGATTGAAAAGTGCGATCGCTTGCTCCACTTCCCCTTTGTTGGCGTAGATACCTGCCAGTTGGTGCAACGTTGCTGCTTTGCCTTGGACATTACCAATGCGTTCAGTTATTTCCAAAGACTGATTCAAAAGTGCGATCGCTTGCTCCATTTCTCCTTTGTCGGCGTATATACCTGCCAGTTGGTGCAAGGTGGCTCCTTGACCTTGGACATTGCCAACGCGTTCAATAAGTTGT
>NZ_JBGTFY010000352.1:0-6503 GCF_041747015.1 Nostoc sp. | reverse complement strand
AGAAAATGACACCCAGAAATTCGATTTTTGGAGCAGAAAGCATCAATTTCATGCAGCATCATCGCTGTAATTTCATCTTCATCCTCTCCTGGGGCAATTAAGAACCGATAACCTTCAACCGGAGTAAATGGTGTCATTCCCAGCAATTTTGGGTAATATTGGACTCCGATGCGATCGGCTAACTCTGCCCATTGGTGATCAAAAACAAATTCACCAGAACTATGTCCTTTGAGATAAAGTGGCGCAGCAGCAATCAGCGTTCTATCTCGCCACACTGTCAAGTGATTTGGCAACCAACCAGTTTTAGCCGTAGTACTCTGGGAGGTTTCGAGATTGTTTAACCACTCCCATTCTAAAAACGGCGTTTTGAGTGGCATTGCCAAAGCATTCCAGGCATTTTGGGGTACTTCAGCGATTTTGTTCGTCCAAACGACAGAATAGCGAGGCTTAGGTTGTTCCACTTTTTAGGATATAGGGAGTAGGGAGTGGGAGATAAGAGAGACAAGGGAGACAAGGGGAATAATCAATGCCCCATGCCCAATAAATAACTTTACTTAGCGTAATCTAAGAATGCTGGTCGTTGCAGATGATAGTGCAGAAACACTTCTTGTTCAACTGTATGAACTTCTAGAAGTTGCAACTTGGGAGCTAAATCGGCTAAAAATCCTTTCCCTTCAACAGGTGTGGGTGCGGTATTACCACCTAAAATCAGCGGACAGACAGTCAGCCATAATTCATCAATTAAATCTAATTCCAGCAAGGAAGCGACTAATTCACCTCCACCCAACACCGCCAAGCGTGTTATATGTATATTGGCTAGATGCTTCAAAGCTGCGGGAATGTCAATTTCTCCCGTTGGTGTTTCAAAAACTAGAATCTGCTCAAATTTGGAAGGACACTCCTGTGCGGGAGTTCCTGCCGTTGAGGGAAGTGTCTGTAAGCGTCCTTTCCAGGAAAGTGCACCCGCAGTTGTCGTAAGTAGCCAGCGTCTAACTGGTTGCTTAAAAAAGTTAATTTCCGGATTGAGGTTTGCAGAATGTGTAACTACTATATGAATCGGCTGGGGAGGCTTACCTCCTTGGACTCGATGTTGTACTAAAGTTGGATCTGATACGGTAAGTGTTGTTCCATAAGCGCCCAGAGTACCAGCACCGAATAAAACGGCATCAGAGGCAGCAGTTTGTTTTTCTAAGTGTACTTTATCAACCCTTGAACCAAACCGAGCAGGCGATCGCTTAAAATCTGCTATCTTGCCATCTACACTCATTGCTAAAACAACTGTAGTATGAGGACGATGTTGCAACATTAAATTGATTTGATAGTTTTAATATTTTCTTAGAGGGTGTGTAGATTCTCACAAAAAATCTATGCTTGTAAGCTACTGGTTACCGATTTTATCACTGTATTTATATGCAACACAAATCACTTCTACATCTAGCATATATGAGTTTTGGTATAGCAGGTTTCTTTTTGAATTATCGCAATTTGTTATTTTTAAACATTGAAAATAAAGTTCTGATAACTTCATAAAATATCTCATCTAGCTAGTCTAATTGCATATCTTTGCTGTTGTGATTTGCAGATGTCAAGTGAGACACTCGATGACTAATTCCCGTCAATCATCCTTTCGTCGTATTTTAGTAACGAGAATATTGCTGCTGTTCGTTCCAGTTTTACTTGTAGGCGAGATTGTTGCCCTAAATAAGGCACGTTCTAGCATATTGAGAACTGCCCGTCAAAATTTAACAGAAAGCGCTATTAACAAAGGGGAGAGAACTGTAGATGCGATCGCTATCTTAAAAGCTAATTTGCTGAGTGTAAGCAAAACAACAGTGATTGCGTCGCCTATACGAGAGCAAGAAATTCTCACCCAGTTAAAGCAACAACTTCCAGCCAATATTGAGTGCATTCAATTAACGAATCTCCTAAACCAGAAGATAATTGCTAGTAGTTGTGGGGATCAAGCAATTGGAGAATTAAGATTACCTTTGCCTAGTGAAGGAATTGATGTCAAACCACTCATCCCGTCCAAGGCAGGAATAACTGGAAAAAGAAACACCCAAAATCAATTGCGATTAGTGTTATCTGCACCAGTTTTCGATAGCCGAAGAAATTTAGTTTACAGCTTAAGTATTCAGTCTGCATTGTCCCAAAAAACCAGCAATCCGCCGGGATCGCTTACAGGCGCTGTGGTAGTGATTACTGAAGATGGCACAATTTTGGCGCACCCATTCATAGACTGGGTGGGAACTAATATCAATCAGCACCGAAATGCTTCCCAACTCAAGAGCATAATTAAAAATGCAATTTCAGGACAAAACGATTCGATAAACTTGTCTTTTACACAGGGGAAAGAATTAATAGCTGGCTATACGGCTATTGCAAATCCGCTCACCCAACAGCAGCAGAAAAAATGGATAGTCTTAGCTGTTACTAGTGTCGATAATGCGCTTTTTGGTTTAGAGGAAATCAAATTAATCCTCATCGTTTTGACAGTTGGTTTGATTGGTGCAAGTTTGTCAGCGTCTCTATATCTAGCTCCTTACTTGGCACGTCCTGTAGAAGAATTGCGAGACTACGCTCTAAATATTCACTCTCACCACGCTGCACAACCAGTTCCGCACAATTTCCAAATCCGGGAATTCAATCAACTAGCTCAAGCACTAGACCAAATGGTAGAACGGCTGAAAGCTGGAGCAGAAGAATTGGAAATAGCTTGGAAAGAAGCCAAAACCGCTAACCAGATTAAAAGCCAGTTTTTGGCTACAACTTCCCATGAGTTGAGAAACCCATTAAATATTATTATTAACTGTATTCGCCTGGTTGAAGATGGTTTGTGCGATAACCGGGAAGAAGAAATGGAGTTTCTCAAACTCGCCGATGAAACAACGATTCACTTGCTAAGTATTATTAATGATTTACTCGACATTTCTAAAATCGAAGCAGGTAAGCTTTCAGTAATCACGACACCTATTGATCTCCGACAAATATTGTTAGAGGTGATTAATCTACAATCAGTTAATGTTCAGCAAAAAGGGTTGCAATTGAAATGTGAGTTAGATACTGAACCAATACCAATTAGTGCAGACGCGGTAAAATTGAAGCAGGTGCTGATTAATGTTATTGGCAACGCTACTAAGTTCACTGATGTAGGAAGCATCACCATTTCTACAGAAATTCAACTCAGTGATGGTAAATATCAGGTGGTGGTAGCAGTCAAAGATACAGGTATAGGCATTGATCCGGCTCAACAGCACAAACTATTTCGCCCTTTTGTGATGGTGAATGGCACAACCACGCGCCAGTTTGAAGGTACTGGACTGGGATTGGCGATTTCACGGAATTTAATCGAACTTATGGGAGGCAGCATTACTCTTGAGAGTGTGGGACTTCATCAAGGTACGACAGTGAAAATTATCATACCTTTGATTGATATCTCGCTGTTACCTGTTCTAAAGAAAGAAGGAAATGTCGGGGATCTGGGATTTTCTTCTGGGAATGAGGGGGTAAAGGTAAGCCGCTACCCTAGTTTACAAGAGTCTGCGGGAAGTCCCTCTTTGGGGATCAACAAATCTTTGAAAACAGGGATAGACAACGAGAAGTTGCCGAAGTCCCTGCTGCTACTTGGGAAGGAGACTTGCGAGATTCGTCTTTCGCCATTGCAAACTATCCTGGTAAGTCTTCCAAAAGGCGGAGTTTGTGCAAATGGGACTTTTAAGTAGTGGCTACACGTCAAGAAAAACAGGCTTGCCGCCTTGCTGAAGAGATAATGTTAAAGCAGCAAGAATTTCTACTAACTCAGTGCCTACCCAGCCAGACGAAACCTTTGAGGGAGTATTGTTAAGGACAGAAACAACAAAGCAGGAGCAAACCCGCCCCAATGGTTCCCCTGGTTCTAATTCCAGCACCTCTTGCCTTTGATTTACAGGAATAAATTGATTACCCTGCTGTTCAAACTCCCCATATAGCAAGGTTAGAGGTGACGATCGCAACATTTCATCAAAAATCAAGCTCCCAAGGCTGCCCACAATCCCTAGCCGTCGCTGTTTATCAGGATTCAGCCAGCACAGGTGAATATAAGCTTGAAAGCCATCTGGGTATGTTAGTGTCAGCCATACTAGGTCAGCCATTCCCCGTGTCTTTGCGTCTTCTCCCTGTAGCCACACCGTACCCGTTGCTTGTACTTTCACAGGGATTTGACCCAGCCAAGCGTTAAAGATAGCAATATCGTGAATGGCTAAATCCCACAGCGCATCAACATCTTGCCGCACAGGACCTAAATGGGTGCGCGTCGCGTAGCCATAGCGTAAATCACCTAATTTACCCGCTTGTACTACAGTTTTTCCTCGCTCAACTGCTGGGTGAAATAAATAAGTATGGTCAACCATCAGTATTAAATGATGCTGCTCTGCTAACTGGCAAAGTTCCCGACATTCTACTGGGTTGAGAGTTAGGGGTTTTTCTGCCAAAACATGATATCCCTGTTGGAGAGCGTCTTTAATTAAAGCATAGTGAGTGCTAGCTGGAGTTGCGATCGCCACCCCTGTCAACCCTGGCACTTTCTTTAAATCTTGGCACTGCGTTGTTAATACTACATTTTCATCTAAGTTAAACTGCTGCTTTACCACCGCTAATCGTTCTGGATGCGGGTCTACTACAGCAACTACATTTACTTGGGGATCTGCTAAGAAATTTCGCAGCAAATGCACTCCCCAACGCCCAATTCCGATGACAGCAATTTTAATTTGGTTTGTCATTAGTTATTTGTCATTTGTATAGAAAGAACGAGGGACAAATGACAATAAGCTGATTATCAGCTAATAACCATCTTTTCATCTCAGGGTTTTTCCTGATTATTAATTGCTAAAAAAGCTACCTTCGCGGCGGCTTGTTCAGCAGTTTTGATCGAGCGTCCTTTACCTTGACCAAGCTTGTTGTCGTGCAGCCAGACTTCAGCAACGAAACGTTCTTGAGTGCGGTGCGGTTGATTCGCTTCCACAACCCGATACTCTGGTAAAACTTTAAATTGTGCCTGAGTCCATTCTTGCAGAGCAGCTTTGTAATTAAGTCTAGCTGGATCGAGGCGAATTTCTGTGGTTAGTTGTTGAAAGTGGGGATCTAACCAAGAGCGGATTAGTTCCAGATTTTGAGTGCTTAAGTAAAGCGCACCGAGAACTGCTTCAAAAGCATCTGCCAGTCGTGACTCTTGACCAACTTTATCGGCGGTAGCACTGCCAGCGACTAGTAAGTATAACTCTAAACCATAAAATCTTGCCAATTGGGCGAGGATGCGATCGCTCACCAACACCGAGCGAATTGCTGCGAAATCCCCGACTGGACAATCGGGATAAGTTTCCCACAACAAAACAGCTGACACCAGGCGCACCACTGCATCGCCAACAAACTCCAACTGTTCATAATTTGCCGACTCAGAGACAGTGGGATGAGTTAGTGCTAAATCCAGCAATTCCCACTTTATTGGCGCTTCTAGCGATAGACCAAATTTTTGGATTAAACTTTCAAGTTGCCGCTGACGGCGTGGATAAGGAAGGGGCATTACATGAGAAAGAGAAGGGGGTACGGGGCACGGGGGAAGGCAACTAGCTATCTATTTTATTAAGACTTACGCAAACAATAGCCGAAACCCTTATTTTTGGGTAGGGGCAATTCATGAATTGTCCCTACCGCGTCTAGTTTTGCTTAAGTCCTATTTATATCTCTAATGGTCTTGGACTATTACTCTAACAACTTTTCGCTACTTGTCTCTATCTAGCTTCTCTTGAATAGCTTGGCGGCAAAACTCAGGAGGATCATTCTTAGCTTTTACCTCCTCCTTCATTTCCTTGGTGACACGCAAATGTAAATATTCGGTTAATGGTTCTTCTCTATTTGGACTCTATCGGGTTAAATGGCATCTGGATACAGCATTAGAGATACTAGGAATGCTTTAAATTATGAATTAGCGATGTCTACGACGAGCTTCTCTACGAGACGCTACGCGAACGCTTACCCACAGATTCCGTACAGATTTTAAGAAAAATGCGGTCTGAAACGACGGATTTTCGTTGATGGGGAGAGAGCAGGACATAAGCCGGGTTCTGTTCTCTTGCGAGGGCAGTTATCTATCTGGGACGCCTGTTACCAGACGCCTCTAGCGGCTCTCGTTGAGCGGAACTGGTAAAAGACCAACCATAGTTCCTATCGCCTTGCTCCCAACCGGGGTTTACCGAGCCAGCGCCTCTCGACGCTGCTGGTGCGCTCTTACCGCACCTTTGCACCCTTACCAAAGCAGTTGTGAGTGCTGAGTTCTGAGTACTGAGTTTTCTTTACTCAGCACTCAGCACTCTCTACTCAGCACTGATTTGGCGGTATCTTTCTGTGGCACTATCCTCACGATCGCTCGCACTGGACGTTATCCAGCAAGTTTGGTCTTTCGGGAGTCCGGACTTTCCTCAAACCAGTAACTATGACTGATCTGCAACTGCCTGCGTCTACTCTCTCCT
>NZ_JBGTFY010000351.1:0-29684 GCF_041747015.1 Nostoc sp. | reverse complement strand
GCCCACCTATTCCTTGGCTCTCGGTTCAAATGAAGTCAATTTGTTAGAGTTGACCAGCGCTTATGGCAGTTTTGCAAATCAAGGATTGCATACAGAACCTCATGGTATTACCCGCATCCTCAACCGCCAAGGTAAAGTGATTTGGTCTGCCAATTTCAAGCCGAAACGGGCCCTTGATGCTGACAGTGCCGCCATCATGACTTGGATGCTACGCAACGTCGTAGAAGCGGGAACTGGTGCTGCTGCTCAATTAGGTAATAGACCCGTTGCTGGCAAAACCGGCACCTCCGACGAAGCCCGTGATTTATGGTTTATTGGCTACATTCCCCAGGTGGTGACAGGAGTCTGGTTAGGTAACGATGACAACCGCCCCACTTATGGCAGCAGTGGTAGTGCGGCTTACACCTGGCGCGAATTTATGAAAAAAGCGGTAGAGGAGATGCCAGTAGAAAAGTTTCCCCAACGACCCAAATTAGATGGTCGCAAAGGTACCATCAAAGCCCAGTCTATTAAGCCCAAACAAGTGCTGAATCGTTCTATCTCCTCTAAAGATGACTCAGGAGAAAGTGCTGACAGTAGCAGCTCATCTAGGAGACGTAGAAGCAGGGGAAGCTCTTCTCAAGAAGAACAGCAATCAGGAAATTCTACCTCAAGACGGAGAAGGCGCGATCGCAGTGAAGGATCTAATTCCAGTAACTCTTCCTCAGAATCATCCACTCCACGGCGGCGTTCTAGAAGAGTAGAATCTGATTCTCCCCCGCCTCAAAGAACTCGGCGATCTTCCTCTCCCGCAAATAGTTCTGGTTCTTCAGGTTCATCATCATCACAGCCATCATGGCGGGATAAACTTAGACCGTCTAACTAATTAACTAAAGGTGGGTGTGGGGCATAGAAAAGAGGCAGAGGGGCGGGGTGCGGGGTGTTGAGGAGAGGAATTTTCACCCTGCTCCCTGCTCCCTGCTCCCCACTCTCTCTCCCTCATCCCTTTTCTCTGCAATATGAAGTTGCTCAAACTCAACTTCGGGGGGATGTTAAGTGATACGCTCATTTTATAGTGTGTTAAGTACTGTTACCTAACCTTGGAGAATATACTCATGTATGTATTTATGCAAACAGCAGCACCAGCTATAGATGCTGCTCCTCACTTTCCCTTGGCTTTTACCTTGGTATATGTCGTTGGTTTTATTGCCGCTGTAACCATTGGTTCAATAGCTTGGTACAACTCAAAACGCCCCGCAGGTTGGGAAAGCAAAGAGCGTCCTGATTTTGTGCCTAAAATTGATAAAGAAGAAACTCCGGGTGTGGGTAAACCGAAGTCATAATTTAGTCATTAGTCATTAGTCATTAATTATTAGACTATGGACTTTTGACTATTATTTAGTTTTGCACTTCAACCCAACGGCGGTAAAGCTTTTGAATTTGTTTAAGAAGCAGAGTGTGAGCCGGTTGAGTTGACTCATTCGGCTTCGCTATATCTTGCAATTCCGTTAGGAGTCTGGCTTCTTCTACGGCGACTTCACCATCGCTATAAATTAAGCCACTGATAGCTTCAATCAGGTCTTCGCAATCTTCCAGGCTGGGGCGATCGCCTAAATACTCCCGCACCCATTCATAGCACTCTTTTGGCTGTACAGGAACTAATTCGTACAGCCAAGGCTTAATTTCTGGGTCGTTAGCCAAACCTTTTGCTTGAGCTATTTCGCGGAGATATTGCCGTTCTTCTGGCTGGATTCTGCCATCGATCCAGGCTGCTCCAATCAGGATTTTAACTAAGTTTTTGACATTGGAAGGGGAAACCATTGCTGCCTCCTCTGGTAGATTCAGGCCTCCACCAAATCGTACAATCCCAAACCGTATTCACTCGGAATTATTGGTTTTTCTTAAGCGCACCATAAAAAAGCCATCCATGTCCTGGCGATGGGGCCAGACTTTAAACCAACCTTGAGGCGTGCTATGGGCAAAATCAGGTAACTCAACGCCTTTTGCAGACTCAATTTGCCAATCAGGTGACTCAGCTAAAAATGCCGAAATTACTTCTTCATTTTCTGCTGGATGCAATGTACAGGTGGCATAAACTAGTACACCACCGGGTTTGACAAAAGTAGATGTATGTGTTAGCAATTCTTTTTGCAGCACCGAAAGTTCTCGGACTGATTCTGGTGTCTGTCGCCAACGCGCGTCAGCATGACGGTGCATAGTTCCTAAACCAGAACATGGGGCATCCAATAATACGCGGTCTGCGGTGTTTTGAAATTGCTTGAAGTGGCGACTGTCGCCAGTGTAAATTTGAATAGATTGTAAATTCAGGCGTTGAGAATTTTCTTGGAGTTTACGAAGACGAGAAGAAGTGCGATCGCAAGCCCAAATTTTTCCCTTATCTGCCATTAACTCCGCAATGTGGGTTGTTTTACCCCCTGGTGCAGCACAAACATCAATTACCACCTCACCTGGTTGGGGGTCGAGTAAATGACTTACCAATTGGGCGCTACTATCTTGTACAGTCCACCAACCCTCTTTGAAACCAGGTAGTTTTTGAATTGACCCTGCACTACCAATTAATCGTAAAGCTTGGGGTAAATGAGGAATCCGTCTGACTAAAACACCAGCAGATTGCAACGCCGCCTCAACTTCCTCAATGGAAGTACAAAGCGGGTTGATACGTAAATCAATTGTTGGTGATTGGTTCATCCATTCACACAGTTGTTCTGTCTCGGAAAAATCCAGTTGTTCTAACCAAACTTGAATCATCCAGTCAGGAAAGCTGTGTAAAATACCCAAGCGTTCTACTGGGTTTTCTGGAAGTTGTAACGGATCAAAATGGGGGATTGGGGAGTGGGGAGTGGGGAGTGGGGAGTGAGGGAGTAACAATGAGTTTTTCTCCTCTGCCCCTCTGCTCTCTTGCACCCCTGCTTTTCTCAGATATTGGCGTAATAGACCGTTAACAAAACCAGTTAGTCCAGAAAAACCGTTTTCTTTAGCGAGTTGGACGGTGGTGTTAACAGCAGCCGAGGCGGGAATACGCTGTTGATAGCGCAGCTGGTAAAAACCCAGATGTAAGATGGTGCGGAGATCTGGCGGTTGTTGATGAGATTTCTTTTTGGCGAGTTGATCGATGAGAGTATCAAGAGTGCGCTGCCTTCTGACACTCCCATAAACCAATTCTGTCAATAAGCGGCGATCGTTATCAGGCAAATTAACTTTTTGCAGTACTCTATCTAGGGCAACATCAGCATAAGCCCCCTTATGGACATCTCGCAGGGCAATAAAAGCTAGTTGACGGGGGTTTGTCATGGAAACATAATTCAGGAGTCAGAAGGCTTTTGTATTCTAACTCCCAACTCTTGTACAGACGCGATTAATCGCGTCTCTCCTAACTTCGACCTATCAAGACATATATGGTTCTACGCTGGCAATTTCAAACTCACACGCTCTAGAAACCTGTTCTGCTGGTAATTTCCCAAAGCTGATTAATGGTAAATAAGTCGGGTTTGCCATTAGTTCTTTTGCTAATAAGAACCCAGTAATTGTCCAAGTTTGATATTTCCGAGCTTGTTTGCCAATCAGTCGCCCTTTCTTCCCGTCGTAATACTCTGGCCATTCATCTGTACTAAGGCGTCCTTGGGCAATTTCAATCGCCTTTTGTGCAAGACTTGTTCTATTAGTTTTCACCGCCGCCGCTGCCAACATCCACATTAAAACTGGCCAACTACCAGCATTATGATACGACCAGGGAATATTTTTGGGGTCACATCCAGTTACTATTCTGTATTCTTCATGTTCCAAAGCTGGGAAACAAATTTTCATTGGCATATCTCCCACCAAGTCATCCCATCGTTCCTCAATGAGAGTCATAATCGCTTGTGACTGTTCTTCGGTGGCTAAGTCGGAAATAATTGCCATTAAGTTTCCGAGTGAAAAGAAGCGAGTATCTAGCTGCGACGGGCCAACATTACCCGCTAGATAACCACCCTTTTTAGGCAGCCATTTATCTAATTCATAATAGGGAACAGAATCTACATATATATTGAACAGATTAACAGCAGCCTTACCATATTCTTCACTTTTGAAGCGATAAATTGCATTCAGGCGATTAATATCTATCCAATAATGCTGGCGGATATGAGCGCATAAAAGAGGTAATCGGTTATCAATGGCTTCAACAATATCAGAATTACCTTTACAAATTAGCAGTTCACGAGATGCACGCAATGCCGTGTAAAAAAGAACTTGTAGTTCTAAAGGATGCCCATAAATGCCCATACGACGGTCAATCATACAAGCACCATCTGGAACCAACAGCGTTGGGTACATATCAAAACGATTTGCCAAGCAGATTTCCATGATTAACCTGATCCCATTTTGGAATTCAGGTTGATCGGCTAGAGAAAAGTCATCTGTGGCGACTACGTAAGCACGCAATAAAATAATCCACCATAGGCAAGAATCTACGGGAGTAACTCTAGCGATCGCATGTTCACCAAAGTCTGCTTCTAAATATTCTTGTCCATTTTCTGATACAACTTTAAAGCTAGCTGGGATTAATCCTCGTCCTGGCTTATAGGCATCTAATGCCTTTTCTTTAGGCTGTAACTTTAAGGTTTCTTCTAAGAAATTACGAACAATATCTGTTCTACCTTTGATTAGAAAAATTAGAGCGGAAGAAACAAAATCTCGGACAAAGCACTGATCGTAATTGAGCGCTTCTACAGAGGCATCATAAGCGGCTACTGTCCCAACGGGGCGTCCCTGATAGTAGAGGATTGATTTTTCTAGTGCTAGCCAAGCTTCTTCTACTTCTTTTAAATTTTCAGTAGTTTCCAATTCATTTAGGTGCATCGCCAGAGTAACTCCATTGGGATTGTGAATTTGTGGTAGATGCGTCTTCATTTCTTATTTTGCTATTCTCAGCATAACAAAAACGATTCTTTGAATAGCAAATATAATTTGGCAAAAAATAATCAACTAACAATAAACTTGCTGACATTTATGCAAATTTATTGTTAGTTAATTGCCTGTAATTTATTACTGTTTTGGTGAATTATAGTTGTTGCTCTCCACCTCAAGTAGTAACATGATTCCTAACAACAGTCACACAAGATATATTTTTAGATTATTTATTGTTCCGTTATCTGCCCGAAATCTTTGCTTTACCAAACAAAAACATATCTTTAGTGCTGTTTAGGGTTTGTGTGAAGTTAAAACTGGTTGCAGTATATTTACCTGAGCAAGATTAGTTTTTGACACGAAGAGGTCAGATTATTCCCCTATAACCTAATAATCTATAACGTTTTATCAAAATATGCAATATGAATCCTCAAAAAATTTAATATGTCAATACTTCTCAAGAGTTAAATATATTACCCTACTGATAGATGACATGGGGTATTGATGGGAGTAGACTCCAAAAAATCCAGCCAACAGAACGATCACCAATGCTAAGAAAGCGATCGAAAATCCGAGTTAGATTCTGTTGCGGAATACCAGTACCAGTATTTTGAATCTGAATCACAGCATAATAGTCACTACAGTCTAAGAGGTTGTTTGAAAAGTTTTTTGCTGTGACTTTCGGCACTTTTAGATCCCCCCTAACTCCCCTTAAAAAGGGGGGAACCGGAATCAAAGTCCCCCTTTTTAAGGGGGATTTAGGGGGATCTAAAATTTTTGATACTGACAAGAGAACTTTTCAAATATCCTGTAAGCAATTAGTCACTTTTCCTGTTTGTGGTGTGTATTGAATTGCATTGATAATTAAGTTAGCAGAGAAGCGATGCTCATTACTGTTCTCCCAAAGCAGCTTTAAAAACTTGTTCAGCAGTCAGATTTAGCTCTCTGAAAGTTGGCGATTGAATTTGATCGTTACCACGAAATTGAGTTTTCGAGACGCGATAAATCGCCGTCTCTACAAGTGTTTTGATCTTATCTGAACTGTATTGATCTATAAACTGATATTGTTAGTTGTTTATTTGACTGTATATACTTTTATGCTGACTTATCTTCTGCTGCCAATTGATGAATTTGTTGTGTATACCAAATAATCTCAAGCATTCCTTGTTGATCTAGATCATTAGTCTGTGTTATTTGGGGTTGTAGCGTAATACCGCTAGTTCGATTTGTCAAAAGTTCAATCGGCAAGTTTGGTGCAATTGCAAGCGGTCGTGCTAAACCGATAACATCTACGCTTCCTTCTTCAATTGCTTGGGTCATAGCATCGGCTGAACGAAAACCACCAGTTAACATAATTGGTAGAGAAATTGAGGAGCGAACTTTGCGGACGTATTCTAAAAAATAAGCTTCGCGTTGGCGTGTACTTTCTTTTTGAGCAATATCTGTCTGTCCCATCATTGCCAGTTTTTCATAAGTTCCACCAGAGATTTCTATTAAGTCAACACCCACTTGTTCTAAAACTTGGACAACATTAATAGATTCTTCTTCAGTAAAACCACCTCGTTGAAAATCGGCAGAGTTGAGTTTGACACTAATCGGAAAATCTTGACCAAGGGAATTACGTATTCCTTGATATACTTCTAAAAGGAAACGCATTCGCTTTTCAGGTGTTCCTCCCCAGTCATCATGACGTTGATTAGAAAGTGGTGATAAAAATTGGTTAATTAGATATCCATGAGCAGCATGGATTTGTACACCAGTAAAACCAGCTTTTTTTGCAATTTTTGCTGTATAAATGTGACGTTCGATTAGATGTTTAATTTCCGCTTCAGTTAATGCTCTGGGTTGAGCGAATTCTTTATCAGAAAGTTTTAGTGGAATTGATGATGGTGCTACAGGCTGTGGTGATAAATAAATTGGTGATTGCCGTCCTGGATGATTAATCTGCATCCATATATGACCACCTTGTGCAATGCTTGCAACTGCCCATTCTTGGAGAAGTGGCAGATCCCGTTCATCTTCAATTACAACATCGCGTGGCAAAACCAAAGCTGTCCGAGCAATCATGACATTACCGGTAATCATCAAACCGGCTCCTCCTAATGCCCATCGCTTATACAAGCGGATAATTTCTTTTGTGGGGCTGTTTTGATCGTCAGCTAACTGTTCGTTCATGGCAGCTTTAGCTATCCGATTTGGCAATTCTGCCCCACAGGCTAGTTTTAAAGGTTGGTTAAGGATGGTAATATTGTTATTCATATTTTGACTAGTATCAATAAACTGCTAACATAGACGACTGCAATTGAGGGTGCTTGTTTAATCGCGCGATCGCAATTCTCACACCACCCACCACTATATCGGCTAGTCGTAACGAAGGATGTAAGGCAACTTATTTATCAAAATTAATATATTTGTGAGCATTTAAATGCTCCTGGAATTCTTTATAAGCTCGATTAATTGCTTGCATTGAAGTTTTTGCGATGTCTACGACGGGCTACGCCTACGCAGAACTATTAAGATCAGGATGATGTAGTATCATCAGGACTAATTGCGATCGCATTAACTGCGGCTAAGTGACTCTTGAGTGTGCGTACACATCTCCAGGTTTCAGGTAACTGGGTTACTGCACCAATTCCCATTGTAGCGATCGCAACAGCATCTCCTTTTGCTATGGCTTTAAAACCCACATTCAGCAGGTGAAACCAGAAAAAAGGTATTTTAATTTCAGTGGGTTGAAAGTAGCTAAAGTGAAAACAGATATAAACCTCTGAGTGCTATATACAGATTTACAACCATCAGATATAAAAAAGACAGGCAACAAGCCTGTCCCACAAATAATGATTTAGCAAAGAATTTAGAAATTCATCTCAGCAGCTTGGACTTTTTCAACCTGCTTCTTCTTCAGCACCAGCATAACTTGAGCCAACATGACAAGAGCGATGAACGCAATCATCCATTTGACTCTGGAAGCGTCTTGCAGTACGATTTCTGCATCTATTTGACCGAATCCACCAACGTTGGGGTTGCTGGTCAAAGCATCACCAGTCTTAACTGCTTGCCCTTCGGAAACAAGCAGGTCTGGGCCTAAAGGAATCGTATCAACTACAACATCACCCGATTCAGGTTGGATGTTGACTAGATATTTAACGTTACCGTCTCCATCTTCCTCTTTGGCAATCTTGGTAATTGTGCCAGTAGCGGAAGCGTTGTAAACAGCGTTATTGCTCTTTTCGCCTGTGGGATAAACTTGTCCGCGTCCCCGATTACCACCTACGTGAACTGAATATTTACCGAAGTGGATGTTTTTGTCGGTTGCGGGGTTGGGAGAAAGAACTGGGAAGACGATTTCCTGATACTGTTCGCCGGGTAAAGGGCCGACGATGACGACGTTATCTTTGTCTTCGCTGTAGGGTTGGTAGAAAGTGTCGCCAACTTCTTCTTTAAGTTCTTCGGAAAGACGGTCTTCAGGAGCAATCTTAAAGCCTTCGGGTAGCATCAGTACAGCACCGACGTTCAAGCCAACCTTAGAACCATCGGCACCAACTTGCTGGGCGCTTAGATCGTAGGGGATTTTCACCACAGCTTTGAATACAGTGTCAGGTAGCACCGATTGGGGAACTTCCACTTCTGTAACCTTGGCGGCTAGGTGACAGTTGGCACAAACAATTCGCCCTGTTGGTTCGCGGGGGGTTTCGGGATAGGTTTGCTGTGCCCAAAAGGGATAGGCGGCAGCTGATTGGGGAAGGGCTAGATCGCTGGTGAAGTAAAATGTCACAGTAGCGATCGCTATGAGCAATGTTTTTACAATCGCTCTAGCACTGCGAGTTAACCTCGCTGTTACGGAAGCATTTCTCATTTCTATAAGGGCAACGATTTAATTAGTCATTAGTCATTAGTCATTGGTCATTAGTCATTGGGCATTGGGCATTGGGCATTGGGCCTGGGTTATTTCTTCCTCATCTCCCTCATTCCTTACTCAGCACTCATAACTCAGCACTCAGCACTCATAACTCAGCACTCAGCACTCAGCACTCAGCACTCATAACTCAGCACTCATAACTCAGCACTGATTAACCCCACCAAGGCGCATCACCGGTGCGGAAGTCGGTTTCAGTCCAAGGGGTCAATACGATTTTGTCGTCGTTTACTTTGGTATGGGCTAAAGGTAGAGACAGGGGTGCTGGTCCCCGAACAACCTTACCAGTTTCGTCATACTGGGAACCATGACAAGGACATTTAAATTTGTTCTCAGCAATATTCCAGGGAACGACACAACCTAAGTGGGTGCAGATGGCGTTAATGCCATAATCTTTGATTGCCTCTTTGCTATCTACCACAATATAAGTGGGGTCGCCTTTTAGTCCTTGGACTAGGTTGCGATCGCCTGCATTCCGGCTTTCTAGAAATTTACTGACGCTAACATCGTTACCTAGCTCGTCTTTTGCCGTTGCACCGCCACCAGCACCACCAGTTGCGGGTGGAATAAAGTACTTGACGACGGGATACAATGCACCCAGAGCCACTCCAGTAACAGTCCCAAAAGTGAGCAGATTCATGAACTGACGACGCCCCATATCAGGCACGTCTGCTGATTCGGAAAATTGAGCCATAATCTCCGCGCTCTTTGTGTATTTTATTAAGTATTTTGACAGGAGTACTAGTACTTGAGCAACTCTTGTCTAAGTCGAAATGCTAGCGCTGACAACGATGCCATACTTCTCTGTTCCAAGATATGTTTAGCATCTTTTCTGTTAGCATTACATTTCTTTATATCCTTATCATACTGGAGTTACGGAACTTAACATCATAACTAAATGTAAAATCTGATTGAGAAAAGCTATGACAGGACAGGAATTACGCCAGATGTTGGTTGATAAGTGGGGATATTCTTACGATATCCAGTTCCGCCGGGCGCAGGGAAAGATATTTTTGCAAGTAATGTGGAAATATCTGGAGCAAGCTTCTTTTCCCTTGAGCGATGCAGAGTACCAAGAGCATCTCGATAGCATTGCTAATTATCTTCACGCCTTGGGCGGGTCAACACAAGTACAAACTTTTATTGCCCAAACACGCGATCGCCCCCGGCTCGGCAAAGCTGTTAGTATTCCTCTAGATTTGGGCGATCGCACTTCGGAATGGATTTTATAACTTGCTATTGCATTAACATTTATTTTTATCCAAAAATAGCGCTGAAAATCGAAGGAAAGATTTTCTTATAGGATGGGTTTGTTATTCCGTTTAACCCACCCCCACTAAACACCTGAGTTAAAACAGTCGGTGCATTAGCTTACGGCGTACCCAACTGACTATGAAAATCAGGACTACAAGAGATTTTCAACAAATAAATTATCCAATCTTGTGGAGTGAGTATCTTACCCGCTTCTGGTTACGGATGCGCGAGATACCCCGAAGTCTGAGCTGAGAGAGAAGTTTAAGCGCCGCCCTCCTCTACTCAGAAGTTCGGTGGACTAGCTAAACTTCCCCTAAAGGCAGACGCCAAGGGCGAACGGGGACTTGGCACTCAGCACCACTGAAGAAATTTACCTATAAGTTATTTTATGCTTACCTAAGGAAAATTACGTAGTTTTAAGAGTGAATATATTAGTTTTTCTCAGCCGCTTGAGCATAGAAGTAAGTATATTTACAGGTGTATATCTCGATAGCCAAGTAGTGTAAGTTTGAGAGTAGACAGGCAAAATCTAGCAAATAAATCAGTTTTATTAAAGTTTTAAACTTTGAAAATAAAGTTTTTAAGCAATTAAAATAAAGCAAAAAAATAGAACTATTAAATTTAGATGTTTTTTCTGATTATACTGTTCTTGATTTTCGCACAAAACATTTACCTAATTCATAAGACAAATCCCATAGGAGGTAAGTAGTATTTTGTTAGAAGAAATACTGAAATAAATTTATCATGGTCAATTTACAGACAAAGCAAGAATTATTAATACCTTCTAATCTGGTAGCCAAAAATCCAGATAAATCGAATCGTCTATTGTTAGGGACGATATTTGTTGTTTTAGGTGCAACTGTAACAATCTTAGGTGCAGCATCAATTAAATATCGCCTGAGCAATCTAGTTGTGGATAATGTAGCGATTAATGGTCGAATAGTCCGTTTAACAGCTCCGACAAATGGCAGCATCCAAGATTTTTATGCCAAACCAGGTGTAGCAGTCAAATCAGGACAGGTACTAGCGCGTATTCAGACACAACCAACTCTCCAAGAACAAAACCAAGAACAGCAACTACGCTTGCAATTGGAAAAATCACAAGATGAACGCATCCGTTGGCAGCTAGAACATTCACAGCTATTGGGAGAAGTGCAATCGGATACTAATCAATTAGTGACAGCAAGGCAGTCTTTAGACTTGTTTAAAAATCAATTGCAAACTTTAGAAAATGAATATACTTCCCTACATAATGTTGATATCAAGTTAGCTAATGAAAGCGTTAATCAACAACAAGCTGCTGTGGAGTCCGCCATTGCTAAAGCGACATCTGCCCAAGTAGATTACCAACGCTATCAAAACCTGTTAGAAGAAGGTGCTGTATCTCGACAATTAGTAGAGAAGTTGCACTTTAATTGGAAATCTGCTGATGCTGAAGTGAAGCAAACACAAGCTACCCTGCGTTCTGCTAAAGCTGCACTGAACGCTTCCCAAAAAGGAGTTGCTTTCAGCAGTCAAAATAACGTTAGAGACAGTCTTTCACAACAGCGAACGAAATTGTTACAGGCAATTCAACAGCAACAAGCGATCGCCAGTACCTTAGAAGTTAAAATTGTCAGTGGCAAACAGCAACTCAAGCGCAGTGTTGATCTCTCTCAAAATCGCCCAACGCTAGCAAGTTTAGACAAAAAAATCCCCAGCACACCTCAACTTCAAGCAATTACAGCACCCTTTGCTGGTGTCATCTACAGCACTGAACGCGAACAGGGCGAACAAGTCAATCAGGCACAACCTGTTCTCACTTTGCTGGATTGCAACGATTTGTGGCTAGAAACAGTAGTCTGGGCAGACGATGCTAGTCGTATAGATACTCAAAAGCCAGTTAAGGTCAAATTTGCCGATTCCGCAAAAACTGTCTCTGGTGAAGTTGATGTCATCCAGCCCATTAGTAGCATTCAAGGTATTGAGGAGCGCTCCAAACTGATGCAAGTTCAGGCGCTTTTACCTACTATCTCACCAAATTTAGTCGGAAAACCTTTAGCGCGGGTGACAGTGAAAATGCCGCCACCATCAGCACATACTCAATCGCAAAGATTTTGTGGACTGGGACAAGCAGCAAGTTTGACGTTTAGCAAGAAATAGTTCTGTTGCATAAATATTTTTTGCCTCATTCACGCAGAGGCCAGAGCCGCAGAGAAAGAGCTTAAACTCAGGACTTTTGCAATAAGTCTAATAAGCACGATTCTGATGCCTCAAAACTTATGCACCAGATGCCAGGGTATACCAAAAAGTTGACACTCCATGAAAAATTCAACTGCTTTACAACAGACTATAAAAACTCTTTTACCTTACTTCAATTGGATCGCGACTGCTTTGATTTCCGTCTTGGGTTTTATTGGTCTTCACTGGCTCCGCAATCCAGATAAATTAGCCATATTAGGCTTATCGGGACTAATAACTATTGGCGCGATTGGAACTTGGCGGTGGTCTTGGTGGATTGTGCAAGTAGTGCGATCGCAGATTTATCTGCGTGTGGTCTTTCCGCTTTGGCGGCGGCGAGCGAATCAAATACCTGTGGAAGATTTGCCCCCAATTTGCTTTTTAGTGCCAACTTATAAAGAGAAACCTTGGATTACAGAGCGAGTATTTCGGGCGATCGCTACAGAAGCTCAAAGCCTTGCTCAACCAATTACTTTGCTTGTCACTAGCAGCAGTGACGCTGAGAACGCTGCAATTGTGAAAATTCTGGAATCAGTAGATCCAAATTTAAGTTCAATTCGCCTGATTCAAATGGTGCAAACTGGCGAGGGTAAACGCAAAGCGATGGCAGATGCTTTACAAGAACTCGCCCTTCTCGATTTACCAGAAAATACTATTGTGGCTTTGATGGATGGAGACTCAGAACTCACCCCTGGAACTTTACGCAAATGCCTGCCTTTCTTTAAAATGTTTCCCAAAATAGGAGCGCTGACTACAGATGAATTACCAATTGTATCAGGCTCCTATATATTTTCTGAGTGGTTTCATTTACGGTTAGCGCAAAGACATTACCAAATGAGTTCTGTTTCCTTGTCGGGTAAGGTAATGTGCCTGACTGGTAGATTTTCTTTATTTCGCGCCCAAGCAGCTTTGCATCCATCATTTGCTAACCAGTTAGAGATTGATACTTTGAATGATTGGCTGTGGGGAAAATTTAAGTTCTTGTCTGGAGATGACAAAAGTACCTGGTTTTGGTTGCTAAAACAGGGTTATGACATGATTTATGTCCCAGATACAATAGTTTATTCCATTGAGACAATTTCCGGCTCTTTGGTAGACCGTGCTTACCAGAATATGCGGCGGTGGTATGGCAATATGTTACGGAATAGCGATCGCGCGATCGCTCTTGGCCCTCAAAAAAATGGCTGGTTCATGTGGTGGTGTCTAATTGACCAACGCATCAGCTATTGGACTTCTTTAATTACCCCTGGTTTATTGTTAATTGCTTTATTTCAAGCTCAGTGGTTATCAGCAGGAGTTATTACTTCTTGGATTCTTTTTAGCCGTCCTTTAATGTTGATAGTTGTCTTTTGGCAACGCCAGTCTCAGTTAAAACCAATTCATTTTCCTTTGTTGTTGGTTTCTCAATGGGCTTCTTCATTAGTTAAAATTTGGACGCAGATGAATCTTGCCCAACAAAAATGGACAAATCGCGGTAATCAAAGCATTTCTGCTGAAGGTTCTGGCTGGGAAAAATTAGCTAAAATTAGCACCTCTTGGTTTCTGCTAGTTTCACAAGCATTCTGTTTTGTAATTCTATTATTATCGTTGGCAAATATTCTCAATCCCTTAGAAGATTTAGCCGGATTGTGGTGGAATAGCCAAGTTAGTGCTGCATCTCCCACCCAAATTATCACAGCCATAGATAGAGGAATTTATCCTAACGATGGCAAGGATGATTCAGCAGCTTTGCAAGCTTTGATCAAACATTTACCAAGTGAAGGTAAGGTTAAAATTAACTTACCAATTGGAGAAATCGAATTACTAAAACCCCTGCAAATTCAACGTAGCAACACAACTATTCAAGGACAAGGTGTAGGACGAACTATTTTGCTAGCTAACTTTGGTTCCCAGATAGGAGACGCAGCAATTTCAATTCATCCTCGTCAGGGAAAACAGTTTGCCAAAGATATACTTAAAAATGTTTATCTCCAGGGATTTACACTTATGCCTAACCAGTCAAAAACTGGGGATAATGCTATTAACGGGATAGTGTTAGAAAAGGTAGCTCAAGGCGGAATCAAAAACCTGGAAATAAAAGCAAATGGTGGCCGTCCTTTAACACTCCGAGAAACTCAAAATGTTCAGGTGGAATATGTAACAATGGATTCTAATTAATTTGGCAACAAAAATTTATTCAAAATCGGTGCATTAGTCCAAAGCCTAATGCACCCTACTTAACTCAATTACGAATTATTTTGTCACTTCAGAAACCGAGAAATCAGCAAAGTCTATATAAACATTTTTGGGAGTTGCCCAAGAAGGATCGCCACCCCCAAAGAAAGTGGAAAAGAAAATCCCTTCAATTTGGAGTGCATTAGTATTGCGAAAAGTTAAATTGTCTTCGTTAAGGACTTGTTTACCATCTAGCCAAACTTGGATGCTACCATTTTGGCTATTAGGGTCATTTAGCACCACAACCTGCTCTAAATGATGCCATGTCCCTTTAACAAACTGCCAATTACCTCTACCAATTGAAGTGCCGTATTCAGTGCTAGTAGGAAGATAAGCATAAACTTCTCCAGCACCATTTTGTCGCCACATAAAGCGTGTAGAAAAGCCATCGCTACCATTGGGAATTTTACCACCGCTATTTCCTTTACCACCAAATAGCCCTGGTAATTTCCCTCCCTTAACAAAGTTAAAATTTTCCGAGAACCTGAGATAGTAACTTAAGCGTAAAGAGTTTTTTGGAGCTATACCCAAGTCAGCATAAAATTGAGCGCCACCAAGAGACGCGTTATTTTCCCGTGAAACTTGTGGACTAGCAGAACCTTTGGGATAATTCACTCGCAGGAATTTCCCAAATCTCCCACTGGGGTCTTTAATGACCTTAGTATTTGTTAGTCCCCACTGACCACCTTTTCTCACACCCCAAAGCTGCATCCAGTTGGCATTGTCAAATTTACCCAAAGCGATCGCACTATTTTGAGCAGAAACAGCATAAACTTTTTCATTAGATGAAGATGCGATCGCATTAGTTGATACTGATGAACTACAACTACTAATAGTAAGCACTAAACAGTTAATGGCTAATAGCTTATGAAATAAAGCTTTCAAGGGGCTGGATTTTAAAAAATTCATGCTTAAAGTTACAAATTATGTATATTGTAACACTTTTATACAATTCTTTTACCCACAGATACCTCCCTATCTGGCTGAATTAAGACAACTTCACCATCGCCTATAACTACGCCTAATACTAATACTTCAGAGATGAAATCGGCTATTTGACGGGGTGGAAAGTTCGTAACAGCTAATATTAATCTATTGATTAATTCCTCTTGCTGATAAAGTTTAGTAATTTGGGCGCTAGATTTTTTGATGCCCAAATCGCCAAAATCTATCCATAACTTATAAGCTGGTTTTCTAGCTCTGGGGAACTCTTCTACTTTGACGACTTTGCCAACACAAATCTCGACTTTTTCAAATTCTTCGTAACTAACTTGCGTCATTAACTTAGAAGTTAAGATTTTTGGGAATTTTGAATTGAAACAATGCTTCCTCGTTATTTACCTGTGAGCTTAACCAGTCCAACACCACCAAAGTAAAGCCCCAGAACTGCTCCCGCTAGAAGACTTTGAGTCAGAGGGTCAGTAGAAGGTGTAAGAACGGCTCCTAAAACCACTGCTCCCATAATCACATAACGCCAACCAGAAACCATCTGTTCAGACGAGACAATATTCAAATTACCGAGCAACAGTTGGATGATGGGAATTTGAAATGCTAAACCAGTGCTAAATAACAGTAGCAACACAAATTCAAAATATTTGTCAATTGACCAAAGCTGTTCGACTACATCTGCTCCGTAGCTAATGAAAAATCTCAAAGCTGCGGGGATAAGGAGTAAATAGGCAAACACTAACCCTCCCGCAAACAGCACACTCGAACCCAAAACCACAGGCCCCAGTAAACGGCGTTCGCGGCGAGTCAATCCTGGAAGCACAAACTGGATAATCTGATAAAGAATGAAAGGACTACAAAGTACCAAGCCAGTGTAGCCTGCGACTTTGAAGGAAACAAAGAAATATTCTCCGGGTGCAAGTTGGAGAAATTTTACTCCTTGTGCTGGAACCTCAAGTAGCTGGACAATCTGTTTGACGGCAAAGAAAGAGCCGATAATCGCCACTGCTACAGCAATCAGCGAATAGAAAATCCGCTGTCGCAGCTCTTCTAAGTGGTCGAAAAGGGACATTTCGACCTCAGATGGTAAATCATCGAGAGGATCATTTTCTGAGCTGGCATATCCTTCCGAGTCGAGATTGGGAACGTTTACAGTATCTACATCTTGTGAAGGTGTCATGAGTTAGCTAGTAGGCAACATTTGTTAACTATTTTATCCGGGGAATGCAGCTACCAAGATATGTTTTTGGGTATTGTGGGTTTTTTGTCCTGTTTTTGGGGATTGCATCTGCATAAGTTAGTAGGAAGCCATCTCTTGTAGGCAATGCCTAACCTAAAAAAGGTAGAACCGATAAGAAAGGAAATCACGTCTCTGCGGCTAGTAGTACTGAGTAAATTGACACAATATCAAAGTCCAATACTCAGTTTTTTAAAATCCGGTTCATCAAGCTGGCATCTATAAGCGCATAGCGCAATCGGAAATTTTTAGTTGAGGTTTTATGAATCGGACAATTTGCATTGCCCTGATGGCATTGCCTGTTTATTTATACAATGCTGACCTGGGCAATGCTTGGAGTAGTGACGTGCCAACTATCCAAAACCAGTTTCCCATAATAACTGCTCCAATGAGTTACAGCACAAATCTTCAGTCACACATATTATCGGGGCAAATATCGGCTAGAGATGATCAAACCGAAGATTGCCTTCGCGCTGGCATTTGCAGGGATTGATATTAATTCGTAACTTGCAACTCGTAATTTATAATTACATTAGTCGGAGCATAGTACGGAGAGGATTAATGGTTGCACAAAATCAACGTACTGTAGTCGTTACAGGAGCATCAACAGGAATTGGTCAGGCGTGTGCCTTACTTTTAGATCAGTTGGGATTCACTGTTTTTGCTGGTGTGCGTCAAGATATCGATGCTCAAACACTCAAACAAAAAAGCTCACAAAGGCTGATTCCGATTTTTTTAGATGTTACTGACACTGAATCGATCGCAGCTGCGGTTGATAAGGTAACAAATACAGTTGGTGGTGCTGGGATTTTAGGTTTAGTGAATAATGCCGGAATTGCTGTCCCTGGCCCTTTAGAATTATTAGCGATCGCAGAATTTCAACATCAGATGCAGGTTAATGTTACCGGACAATTAGCCGTGACACAAGCTTTTCTTGGTCTATTACGCCAGAGTCAGGGTCGAATTGTCAACATGGGTTCCATTGCTGGTAGAAGTAGTACCCCGTTCATGGGAGCTTACAATGCATCAAAATTTGCGCTCGTTGCACTCACCGATGTGATGCGGATGGAATTACGACCTTGGGGAATCTCTGTTTCTATTATCGAACCTGGGGCGATCGCTACTCCAATCTGGGAAAAGTCTTTAAGTCAGTCTGAAATAGCACAGCAGGATCTATCGCAATCGGCACAAAGTCTCTACGGTCAGGCGATGAATATTGTGCGTAAGAAAATGCAGATTCTTGCATCTGGGGGAATTTCTGCCGATATTGTCGCTGAGGCTGTTGTCCATGCGCTTACTGCAAGAAAGCCGCATACTCGCTATCTCGTTGGACAAGACGCTAAAATCGGAGCAATACTTAAGAATATTTTGCCCGATAAAGTACACGACCGTTTAATTTTATATTTAATGGGTTTGTAGATTACTTTTTTATCAGTTCACTAGTATAGCACGCGGCAAATCCAGCTACCATCTCAATTAACTAGGCTTGGGGTTTAAGCCTATTGTTATTAAGTAAAATCTCAAAAATATTGTATAAATTGCCACTAATTCAGGGATTGTCACCCTGAATACATAAGTTGTTGTGAACAAAATCGTGATTTGCATCAACCAAATCATGAGTTTCATCGACAAAATCGTGAGTTTCATCAACAAAGTCGTGAGTTTCATCGACAAAATCATGAGTTTCATCAATAAAATCATGTTGGTTTAGAAACGAGATATAGAATTTAGTCAGAAAGTCACTCTGAACTAAAGTGAGCCAATTAACGGTTGTGTTCAGGCAAAGACAAAAAACTGCGCGAGTGGATACTGAGATTGCCAGCGATCGCAGCAGTGCTATTAAGTTTCGTATATCAGTATATAGGGGGATTGCGAGAAATACAACGAGTTCTCAGTTGACACCAATACACACAACAAGAATCATTGACAACCTAAAGATATAAACAATACAATTATTATTGTATAACCCAAAGATAGAGTCAATTAAAATAATTTTTTCAGAGAATAAAGACAAGCAATATCAAAAATAATTTGGATAAAACAAATGACCACCAAAATTATTGCTTTCTTGGGAATTACCGCAGCCTTGGCAAGTTTAGGAAGCCAGGTATACGCACAGTTACCAGCATCAAGCTCAAATATAGAACAATACACATTAACTGGTGATTCTCTAATTGGAATTGATAATAGAACAGCCCAGGATGACTTTGGCAACTTTTTTGAGCAAACCAATCCAGCAAGCATCTCCAACAATAATAGAAGAGACAAAAAAACTCCAGTTCAAATACGTTTTAACGAATCACTATCACTGCCAGACAGTTCGGTTTTCTTAGCACCGGCTCAGTCTGGAAATGACAATGATGGATTACAAGTGCAGTTGGATTTGGGGAGAGAGTAATCAGGTATAAAGATGACGCTGTAGTTTTGGGTGTAACGGACTTAGAAGCGTAGACCCATAGTTCCTTGTTGCTAGACAAGTCTTCCTGCCGACTCAAATGCTTAGTGATGTGCATTAAACATCTCCAGAAATTAAATATGCGTTATGCAGAACCCTTGTAGAGACGCGAAATTGTACTTCGTCCCGCTGCGCTAACGCGTCTCTACAGGTTTAAAATCACTACCAAAAAACCTTAACTGAACCGTATTGCTTTTTAAGGGGGTCGCCGGAGGCGAGGAGATATTAACTCAAGCATATTGCCCTAGAAGTATAAATTTTTGCACATTACTAAATCCACATTCCTTAGTGGATAATTCTGCAATCATTTTGCAGTAAAATTAGTCGTCTAGATAGAGGAGGGTAAGACGGATGACCCGTGTCATCATTGTGCGCCACGGTCAAAGCGGTTATAACACCGAGCGGCGTATTCAAGGGCGCACTGATGCGTCAACATTAACCGAAAAAGGTCGTAACGATGCCAGTAAACTAGGCAAAGCCCTCAGTAATATTTTATTTAATGCGATTTACAGCAGTCCTCTGCAACGAGCAAAACACACAGCAGATATCATCCATAGTGAGCTAGCTACTCATCCAGGACAGTCTGCTGCGCTTGAAGTTTCTGATTTGCTGCTAGAAATTGATTTGCCTTTGTGGCAAGCAATGCTCACTGCTGAAGTAAAGCAGGAGTTTGCCGAAGACTACCGCACTTGGCACGAACGCCCTGATGAACTGCGGATGCTGCTTAATGATGCAGAGGGAACAAGAGAACATTTTCCTGTTGTTGCTTTATATGAACAAGCACGGCAGTTTTGGCAAGAAATTTTGTCTCACCATCAAGGTGAAACCATTCTCATTGTGGGACATAACGGTATTAATCGCGCCCTGATTAGCACGGCACTATCTATTCCCCCAAGCCGCTACCATTCAATACAGCAATCTAACTGTGGCATTACTGTACTAAATTTTTCTGGAGGATTGGGGGAACCAGTCCAACTAGAGTCATTGAATCAGACGCAACACATCAAGGAAAGCCTACCTTCATTACGACCAGATCATCAAGGAATACGGTTGTTACTGGTGCGTCATGGGGAAACAGAGTGGAATCGCCAAACCAGGTTTCAGGGGCAAATTGATGTTCCCCTTAACGATAATGGCAGACAACAGTCGCAAAAAGCAGGCGAATTTCTCCAAGAGGTAGCAATTGATTTTGCCGTAAGTAGCTCAATGCTGCGTCCTAAAGAAACAGCAGAAATTATTTTAAAACACCATCCAAATGTCAAGTTGGAATTGCAAAATGATTTAAGAGAAATCAGCCACGGACTTTGGGAAGGAAAATTAGAAGCAGAGATAGAGCAGGAATTTCCCGGAGAGTTGCAGCACTGGCGGATAACCCCAGCCCAAGTGCAAATGCCTGAAGGGGAAAATTTGCAACAGGTATGGGAACGCAGCGTTGCAGCTTGGCAATCAATTGTGCAAGCTGCATCAACCAATCAATTCCAAACTGTATTAGTAGTAGCTCATGACGCTACTAATAAAACCTTGCTTTGTCACATTCTGGGTTTATCGCTGGAAAATTTCTGGAATTTCCGTCAGGGGAATGGTGCTGTTAGTGTTATCGACTACCCCTCTGGAATAGATGGTTTACCAGTATTACAAGCAATGAATATCACCACTCATTTGGGTGGAGGTGTATTAGATAAAACAGCAGCGGGGGCATTGTAAAAGTGAGGAGTTAGGAGTGAAGAATAAAGTTAGCAGCAATGACTGAGAAACAAATAACTTATAACTCCTAATTCCTAACCACTAACTCATACCAAAAACTTTTATGACTGAACTGCTGCAACAAGTACGGGTGATTGACCCAGTTTCTGAAACCGACCAACTATTTGATGTCCTGATTGCTGATGGTTATATCCAAGCAATGGCCTCGCACATTCCTGACACCAGTTCCGATATTCAAATCAGAGATTGTCGGGGATTAGTTCTCGGTACTGGGTTAGTAGATTTGTACAGCCACTCCGGCGAACCGGGGTTTGAAGAACGGGAAACCCTTCTGTCTCTGTTACAATCTGCTGCTGCTGGCGGCTTTACTAGAGTTAGCATTTTACCCGATACATCTCCAGTTATTGATAACCCTGCGCTTGTGGCACAGTTGCAGCAAAAGAGGAGAGAGGGAAAAGGGGAAGGGGGCAATTTTTCTCCCTTGTCTCCCCCTCTCCCCAAGCTTTACATTTGGGGTGCTATCACCCTAGATGTTGCTGGGAAGCAAATGACGGAATTGGCAGATTTAACGTCTGCTGGAGTTGTTGGTTTTAGTGATGGTCAGCCTTTGGAAAATTTAGCGCTGGTGCGGCGAGTGTTAGAGTATGTTCAGCCGTTAGGCAAACCAGTCGCATTTTGGCCAAGCGATCGCCAATTGACAGCAAATGGTGTAATGAGAGAAAGCTCAGAAGCTCTTCGTTTGGGTTTACCGCCAATACCCGCCAGTGCTGAAACCACTGCGATCGCTTCTTTGTTAGAATTGGTTGCAGCAATAGGCACACCAGTCCACATCATGCGTGTCTCTACATCTCGCAGCGTGGAATTAATCGCCTCAGCTAAGGCTGCTGGTTTACCCATCACCGCCAGCACTACTTGGATGCACCTTTTACTTGATACCAAAGCAGTTAAGAGTTATCACACCAGCTTGCATTTAGCCCCGCCTTTAGGAAATTCTAATGATGTGGCGGCGTTGCGTGCGGGTGTGCGTGCGGGTGTGGTGGATGCGATCGCCATTGATCATGCACCCTACAGCTATGAAGAAAAAGTCCAGGCTTTTGCCGAAGCGCCGACCGGAGCAATTGGTTTAGAGTTAGCATTACCCCTACTATGGCAGTATCTCGTTGAAACGGGAGAATTTACAGCTTTAGAATTATGGCGGGCGTTGAGTACCAAGCCAGCAGAGTGTTTGGGGCAGAAAGTGAGTGCGATCGCTCCTGATCAATTAGCAGAACTAACTTTATTTAATCCCCAAGAAACCTGGAAAGTGGAACGGAAAAACCTTCATACACTTTCTAGTAATACACCTTGGTTAGGACAACAACTGAAGGGTCGTGTCGTGCAAACTTGGTGTTAGTTGCAACTGAGCCATCTAATTATTTTAAGATTTCCGGTAGTAAATCAATTCATCAACTCGTTACAACAATTGTTGCAATGACTTAAACGTTTCTTATACATGGAGGCGCACATTTTTTGTAGTGGTAATTAATCCTTGGTGATTTTAATTTTGTAGGACACGCATCTTGTCTGTCCTACGAAATGGTTGATTTCTAGAAGTTGCGTAAGTACATTGTCAATGTCATAGTACATAAATAGCAATACGGTTCAGTTAAGCATAATAGTAGGTTGGGTTGAACAAAGTGAAACCCAACAGATGCGCGAAAATGTTGGGTTTCGTTCCTCAACCCAACCTACGCAGTCTAAGGTTTTTAGGTCTAGCTGAACTCTATTGATATAAATAGAAAATTCTCTCGTTTGCCACAGTGGGAGGCGATCGCTCATAAAACCGATAAAATCTAAATTAAATAGCTTTGATCTAGTTATGGCAATTACTTGCTCTATGCTTGGGGCAGTTCATTCAAACAAGCTAATCTCTAACTGGTGCGATCGCTCACGGTATTTGCCACAGCAGCACGATAAAATTCTAAAACCATAATCGTACAAAAAGGTCTAAATGGCAGAAACACTATTCTTCAACGCCTTGCGCGAAGCCATTGATGAAGAAATGGCGCGTGACTCCAGCGTATTTGTTCTGGGTGAAGACGTAGGACACTACGGCGGTTCTTATAAAGTTACCAAAGACCTGTACCAAAAGTATGGCGAACTCCGCGTTCTAGACACCCCCATTGCTGAAAATAGCTTTACTGGCATGGCCGTGGGAGCCGCGATGACTGGGTTGCGTCCCATAATCGAAGGTATGAATATGGGCTTTTTATTGCTGGCCTTCAACCAAATAGCCAACAACGCCGGGATGTTACGCTACACCTCTGGCGGTAACTTTAAAATTCCGATGGTAATTCGGGGACCTGGCGGTGTCGGAAGGCAATTAGGTGCAGAGCATTCCCAACGACTAGAAACTTACTTCCAAGCTGTGCCAGGGTTGAAGATTGTTGCCTGCTCCACACCAAGAAACGCCAAAGGACTACTAAAATCCGCCATCCGCGATGATAATCCCGTATTGTTCTTTGAACACGTTTTGCTTTACAACTTGAAAGAAGATTTACCAGAAGAAGAATATTTACTACCCCTAAATAAAGCAGAAGTTGTACGCCAAGGGAAAGATGTCACAATCATCACTTACTCCCGGATGCGGCATCATGTGCTGCAAGCGGTAAAAACTTTGGAAAAACAAGGATATGATCCAGAAGTTATTGATTTAATATCGCTCAAGCCATTAGATTTTGACACCATTGGTGCATCAGTACGTAAAACCCATAAAGTGATTGTGGTGGAAGAATCAATGAGAACTGCGGGTATTGGAGCAGAAGTCATCGCTTCAATTAACGATCGCTTATTTGATGAATTGGATGCGCCAGTACTACGACTTTCTTCTCAAGATATCCCCACGCCTTATAACGGCAATCTGGAACGACTGACAATTGTCCAGCCAGAGCAAATAGTGGAAGCTGTAGAAAAAATGGTAGCGTTGCGAGTCTAAGGATTGAGGCTGAGGGCACAAGAATAGAGTTCAAAGACTCATTCACGAGTAAAAAAGACTCATTCACGAGTAAAAAAGACTCATCCCAATACTGCGTAGGTTTGCCTAAAAAATCACTCTAGGGTAGGTTGGGGAGCCACTGTGTTGGGCGGGCAATGCCCGACTTGAAGCACGTGGCGTTTGAGGAACGAAACCCAACATTATCAAGCATTTGTTGGGTTTCACTCTGTTCAACCCAACCTACAAATCTTCTTAACCGAGCAGTATAGAGACTCATCCCCGATGCTCAATGCCCTAACACTACAAAAGCGCGCTATTATAGCCTTTGTCAGTTGCGAGTTATGGTATGCAAAGACAGCGATCGCTATTAATTTTAATTTTAGTCCTGATAATCGCCGCTATTACGGTGATTGTCACAATTCCGATACCCCTTGGACTGGACTTGCGGGGAGGTTCACAGCTCACAATTCAGGTGAAACCATCAGCGGAAATTCCCAAAATCACCGAGCGAGAATTGTCAGGTGTGAAGAAAGTTGTCGAAGGTCGGATTAATGGTCTGGGTGTTTCTGAGCCAGTTATCCAAACAGTCGGCACAGATAAAATATTGGTGCAATTACCAGGAGTTAATGATCCAGAGCAAGCTGAACGGGTGCTAGGGGGTACGGCGCAGTTAGAATTTCGTACCCAAAAGCCGAATACAGAAACCCAACTGTTTGCTTTCCAATCATCTAGAGCCGAATTGAAAGCCAAGCAAGAAGAGTTAAGAAAAAGTAAAGATAAAGCTGGAATTGTCAAGAATCAAGAAGATTTACAAAAAAGTAATCAAGCGATCGCAGAATTGTTTGGAAGCACCAATCCACCGCTAATTGGCAAATACCTCAAAGATGCATCTGGTGAACCGACTCAACAAGGTAACAACTGGAATGTTGCCATTCGCTTTGACCAAAAGGGTGGTGAATTGTTTGCCGAATTGACAAAAAACCTTGCCGGTACTGGGCGTAGTATTGGCGTTTTTCTGGACAATGAACTGATCAGCGCTCCCAACGTACCTATAGAATTTGCCGCCACTGGTATTGCTGGTGGCTCTGCTGTAATTACAGGACGCTTTACCGCCCAACAAGCCAATGACTTAGGTGTACAACTACGCGGAGGCGCATTACCCGTACCAGTAGAAATCGCCGAAATCCGCACTGTTGGGGCAACCTTGGGTAAAGACAGCATCACTAGCAGTATCTATGCTGGTATTGGTGGTCTGACTTTAGTATTAATATTTATGGTAATCTACTATAGACTACCAGGACTTATTGCCGATCTAGCACTATTGATCTACGCGCTACTGACCTGGGCTACCTTTGCTTTATTAGGTGTCACTCTGACCCTGCCAGGAATTGCTGGTTTTATCCTCAGTATTGGCATGGCGGTGGATGCAAATGTGCTAATTTTTGAGCGGACGCGAGAAGAATTACAAGCAGGCAAAAGCCTTTATCGTTCTGTAGAGTCTGGTTTTTACCGCGCCTTTTCGAGTATTTTAGATGGTAACGTGACTACAGTAATTGCCTGTGCGGCACTATTTTGGCTAGGAGCCGGTTTGGTGAAAGGCTTTGCCCTAACTTTAGCTTTAGGCGTAGCGGTGAGTATGTTTACAGCAATTATCTGTAGTCGCACCTTAATGTTTTTGGCAATTACAATTCCTGCACTCAAAAAACCAGAACTTTTCTGTCCAAACCTGCCAACATCAAATAAGGCAGAGGTGGCTCCATGAAACTGAGTATTAACAAATCGCGATCGCTTTGGTGGGCTATTTCTAGTGCCATTATTCTTGCTGGGATCATCTCAATGGTGATTTCTTGGCAAAACCCAAATATCAAAGCACCCCTACGTCCCAGTTTGGATTTTGTCGGTGGTACACGATTGCAGTTTGAACGCGATTGTACCAAACCTGGTAACTGCGACCAGCCGATTGATATCAATATCGTCCGGGAAGTAGCGAAAGCCCAGGGGCTAGGTGATAGCAGTATCCAAATTGTTGCAGACAAAGGTACAGGTGCAGAAAATGGTATATTGATTCGCACAAAAAACTTGGATCGTGAACAGCGGATCAATTTGCAAAATGCTTTAAGTGAAAAAGTCGGTACTTTTGACGAGCGAAAAAACCAACTTGACACCGTTGGTCCGACTCTAGGGCGAGAGTTGTTTACTTCTGGTGTCATCGCCCTCAGCGTTTCCTTTGCAGGCATTATTGTTTACTTGAGCTTCCGCTTCCAGTTTGATTATGCAGTGTTTGCGATCGTTGCGCTATTTCATGATGTCTTGATCACGGCAGGGATTTTTTCGATTTTGGGTTTAGTATTGGGTACTGAAGTAGATAGTCTGTTCATTGTTGCTCTATTGACAATTACAGGTTTCTCAGTTAACGATACTGTGGTGATTTACGATCGCATTCGTGAAACCCTGAAAATTAATCCCAATCGACCGATTGCTGACATTGTAGATGATGCCGTAAACCAAACCTTAGCACGGTCTATCAACACGACTTTAACCACGATGCTGTCATTGTTTTCGATCTTCTTGTTTGGGGGAGAAACACTGAAAAACTTTGCCCTAGCTCTAATTATTGGCTTTACCGCCGGAGCTTATTCAAGTATTTTCATTGCCAGTACTCTTCTAACTTTGTGGCGAGAGCGCAGCGGTCAAACAAGCGTGGTAGTCAGTGCAGAGTCTATTGATCCATCTGCTGGTAATTAGTCATTTGTGATTGGGCATTTAACATGGGTCAATAATCAATAGTTCTTCCCCTACTCCTTTATCTCCCCTGCTCCCCACAGCCTATGGATCAATCCGAACAACCGTCAATAACCGACCCATCGTTTGCTCAACAAGTCCAAAGGCTATACCAGCTGACAGTATATGGCAGGTGGCTATTTGTCGGCTGTTTGTGGCTTACCATTGCGCCTGTTAGCTTGTGGGGTCTACGTGCAGAGGTTTTTCTATGGCAACAATATTTTACCTGGGTAGCAGTGAGATATGGACTCTTCTATCATCCACTGTCTACCTTTGGTTTAGCCTTTTGTATCGGGATGACTGCTGCTGTTTTAGTTTGGCAAAGTCGAAATATCTTACTTGGACTACCACAGCCGGAAAAACAACGTTTAGAAAGATATGTTTATCGGATACGTCAACAGGGAGCAACTCATCCTCTATGGAAGTGGGTTTGTGATTAATTTTTATTTCTCGCTGCATATACATCTACAGTAATTTCTAGCAAAATATAACTTAACTTTACAAGAGGTTTTAGGTTACAAATAACTTATCAAGTAAAACATATATTTAGTAATCACACCCAAAACATAAATGGATCAAACGCGCCCTTTTAGAAATAAAAAAGACTAGGAAAAATACTTCCTAGTCTCTATTTCCTCTAATCTAAACTGAAGAACTATTTGTGAGCAAAAATAATTGCTTTTTGTCTAACGACAGCCCAAACTATCGCGCGTAGCAACACCAGTCACAGGATTTATGCCATCAGCGCGATCGCATAGCAACGACACTTGATAACGGTCAATTAAAGCATCCGTAAAATCAGCGCCAGTGATATCGGCATCGTAAAAGCGGCTACTCGTCAAAGTTGCTTCTTTAAGAATTGCATTTTTCAGGTTAGCACTATCCATAGTCACGCGATCAACTAAAGCGCCGCTCAAATTGGCACCTTCCAGATTTGCTTTTAATAAAACTCCCTTAGTCAGAATTGCGTTGGTTAAATTCGCTCCTTGGAAATTCGCACCCCGCATTTCTGCTGCTACAAAAGTCACACCTGCCAAATCAGTATTAGAAAAGTCACGATTTTCTAAATTTATATTGTTGTAGTTGATAGTGTTTATCTGAGCAAAAGCCGGTTTGGGATTAAGTATTATCCACAAAAATACTAGTATCAAAATCGCAATCAAATCAAAAAACCGAAGCCAAATCTTTTTCATAACTTTATTATTTGTCACTAGTCCTTTGTCATTATTCTCCGAAGTTCTGAGCGCCGCAAGCCGGCGCTCAGACTTCTCTCTTTGTCATTTAACCAATGACTAATGACTAATGACTCTTGCCTATTTCCAATCTTTACCAATGCGGATTGTGAGGTCAGATTCTAAATCACCAATCGCCGACACCTCGATTTGACCCAAGCCTAAGACTTTTTGCAAATCAACTCCAACTCGTCGGTTGCCTTTTTGGACAACAATCTGAGTTTGACGTTGGGTATCTGGCCAATCAGGAACTTTGTAAATATTTGTAAAGCCTTTCTGTTTGAGATAAGCAATAACTTTTTCAGTTAACTGAGGTTGATTAGAAGCATTTTGAATAGCAATTTTGAGGTTAGGAACCCGGCGCATATCTGACTTCAGACCAGGTACATTTACCCCAACATAATCATTCAGCAGGCTCTGTTGTCCAGTCATATTCAGCCAATAGCTATTAGGGTCTGCGCTAAAACGGCTAAACGTACCAGGTAACACGGTCATTTGGAAATTATCTCGATCCAAGTTGAGTCCGAAGTTGACCAACGCCATCATTTCTTCCATCTTCAGGTTGGTATCAAAGTATTTTCGCATCAGGCGAGTTAATTGAGGCAACCTGGGTAAGATTGTGGGACTTTTAAGCCGTTGAAGCAACGCTGCTGTTAGTGCTTGCTGACGCTGCACTCTTGGCAGATCACCCAAACCTGGATCGCGGAACCGGGCAAACTGTTCTGCTTGTTCGCCGTTGAGGGTTTGCCAGCCGCTAACTAAATTAATCGATAGCCGACTGCTAGAGTCCTTATATTCCATTGATTGGGGAACAAAGACCTCTACTCCGCCTAACTGATCGACTAACTGCCGTAAGCCACTGGTAGAAATACGGATGTAACGATCGATTGGGGCATTATTTAAGGTGCGGCTAACTACCCGTGCTGCCAAGACTGGGCCGCCTTTGGCATTGGCATCAGATACCTTAGTTAATCCCTTTTCTCCCTTTTCTGGGATGGCGATCATCGTATCCCTGGGAATGGAAAGTAGCCGTACAGATTTTTCACTAGGGTTAAGCCGTGCCAGCAGCATGGAGTCGCTTTTCCCAGCAAAGCTTTCTGGTGAACCATCAACAGTGCCGCTAACTGGTTCAATCCCCATGATTAAAATATTCATCGGTCGTGAAAGCTGGTACTGGGACAGTTTGCTCCATAACTCCCCCGGTAGTGGAATTTTTTGCTCGTCTTTACCAGCAGTTCCTAAATCTTCATCTGTTTGGTCTAAATTGCTCCACAACGGAGTCCAAAGCGCTAACGTTGATACTAGCAATCCAGATAAGATGATGCCGATGACAACCGTCATAATCCACAATAGCCACCGAGGTATGGTTAAGCCCAGTCTCTCAGAAAGCTGATTGGGAATTGCGCCTACAGATTCGACGACGCTACGGTTGGGATTCGCTGGCTGGTTTAGTTCTACATCCTCCTCCTCTGAATCGGCTACTGGTGCAGGTGTGACTTGATTTTCCGTTCGTTGAAGTTGCGGCGATCGCACCTCATTTTGAAATTCTGTTACTTGTTGAGATGTCACCGGATTTTCCGACCATTCGATTTGTTTTATCACAATTATTTCCCCACTCAACCACTCCCTAAAAGTATGTTAATCCAAGCTACAAATATTGCCAGTGGAAAAGCTCACTGTAAACTTGTAATGTTCTTCGGTAAGCGTGTATGACAACATGAATACTTTATTGTTCCCCGTAATCCTTGCTGGTGGTAAAGGTGAACGTTTTTGGCCTCTGAGTCGCAAAGACCGACCCAAGCAATTTTTAAGTCTTGATGGTAGCTCTAGAAGTCTATTACAAGCAACCGCCGATCGCTTGTTAG
>NZ_JBGTFY010000350.1:0-4999 GCF_041747015.1 Nostoc sp. | reverse complement strand
TATATCCCACCCAACAGCAAAAATAATAATGCTACTTCATAGGTGCGGGGTACATGAGTTGTCCACAGTTCAATACCTGGGGGACGCAAGTTGAACTCAACGGAACGATGGGGACAGGCTTTCAGACAAGTCATGCACAGTACGCAATCTCTATTATCTTCTAATTGCGCTGGATGGGAGTATAAAGGACATCCATTAGTTTCCATCCCTTCGCCCTTTTGTGGCCCACCTTTATAGCACTGATAGGTGGTGCAACTGGCAGAGCAAATACCTTGCTGTGCCCGAAGTTCCGTCATTGAGAGTTTGGCAAATAAACCATTCATCCCGCCGATGGGACAGAGATACCGACACCAAAACCGCCGCTCAAAAAGAGCAGAGAAAATCATCGCCCCGGCGGTAATTAATAGCAGTAAACAAGCGCTCAGGTAGGCAGTATTTTCTAAATGCCAGAGTTCTTCCCAGATGAAAATTAAGGAGAACAAACCAAACATGAACCATCCGCCCCATTTCTCAGCTTGTTCTCTCGGACAGCGCTTGAGTTTTCGAGGCCACAACCAAAGAGATATTTTTTGGGTAATTTCCCCGTAAATCATGAAGGGACAAACAGAACACCAGACACGACCCAAAAAGGGAAAGAGAAATAGAAAGAAAGGCCACCACCAAGCCCAAAATAAATTTAAAACAAAATTGCGATCGCGGGTTTGTGGCCCAATAAATAACACTGCCACAATAATTGCAAAAGCAGGTGCAGTCAAACTATAGTTAATGCGATCGGGCCACCAGGAACTACGCAGAAACCGCCGTAAACCAGGATAGACATTTAAAAGATTTACCCGAAATCGTTTTTTCTTGGCTTCGGCTGGCCAGAAAATTTCTTCTGTTAATTCATTGGCATCCCCCGCTTGCACGATCGCTCTTTCTACCAGATTTTTCAATTCTTTGAGGTTGCCAGGAAAATCATAGGACTGTAGGCGGCGCAAAGCTTCTGGAGTAATGTGCGGTTTAGAAATGCCTCTAGCGCGAGTGTAGAGACTAGTATAATATTCAACTTGTGTCTGAATATCAGCTTTCCGAACTCGTAGCGGCGGTACTTTAATGATGTGACCAATACAGCGTTCAATTGTCGGCTGAGTTTTTTCGGAAACAATGAGAATGCGTGCTTTACTGGGACGAGCTTGGGCAGTTGGCTCTCCAGAACGACTGACGGGGGTATATGTACCAGTTTTGAGCAACTGCGTCACGGCAGGCAATAACTCTGTTGGCAATTCTTGAATGTTGTTAAAAACTAGAGTGCCTTCCCCCAACCATTCCAAGAGTCCTGGTTTGCCACCAGCGCGACCGAATAAATCTGCACCGCTAGTTTGGAGAATACCACAATTTACTTTAATAATTGGTTCTCGCCGTTTGGGAGAACCAAAATGGATCAGGGCTGCTATATTATCTTTTTCTAAACCTGGTTCCCCGAAAATATCCACTGATTTGCGATCAGCCGCAGCTTCTCGAATTTGCTCCCGCAGACGTACAGCATAGCGACTTGTACCGACAATTCCCCGTTGCGCCTTAGTAACTAAATATGGTCGCAAAGCTACGGAACGTTCTTGTTCGTAGGTAAGTGCAGATGTAACCTGAGCTAATTCTTGAACCAATTGGCGGGAAAAAGCCTGAGCAATTTCGGGGTATTGGATGACTAACGAACGAAATTTATCAGCAGGCACAACCCACAAACGACATTCTGCTAGGGTAGTAATTGTCAACAAAACTGATTCATCTAAGAGTAATTCTCTGAGATTAATTACTGAGCCGGGAAGTAAGCCATAGGCTAAGGCTGGGTTAATTTGATTGCTGCTACTGCTTTCGATTTGACCTTCAATGAGAATATAAAGCGCTTCTGGGGAAGTGCTTTGTTGAACTAGGTTAGTTTGGGCTGGTACAACTTGTTCTTCAATTACTTGGGCGATCGCATTCAATACTTCAGGTGAGAGAATTCCTAAAGTTGTCCGTTCTTGTAGCCATGTAACCGTTTCTGGAGATGTCATATTAATTTCTCCGTGCAGGCTGCTGTATAACAAGAATTATCCCTTGAAAGCTGGGTCAAAATATCTACGTGTGGCCTGTGAATAGTATTAGATGTCTGGTTCTTGCAGCCATCGGGCAACCATACCCGCCAAAACTCCACCTAAAATTGGGAACACGATGAAAATCCAAAGGTCAGCCAATGCCCAACCGCGAGTAAAGATAGCTGTGGCTAGCGATGCCTGCGGCGGGCTACGCCTACGCACAGGATTGACGCTGGCATTGGTAACAGGAATAAGGATAAGATGCGCCAAGGTAAGCCCTAAACTTATGGGGATCGGTGCAGACCGCTTGAAAGCGGGAGAAGATGTTACGCTCAAGATCAGCAGCACAAAGCCACAGGTAACAATGAATTCAGCTAATGCACCAGCCCACCAACTATAGTTATCCGGGGAGTGAATTCCCACGCCATTAGAACCAAAGTTGGCTGTTGTAAACCCAGGCTTGCCCATGCAAATCAAAAACAGGATAGTAGTCCCCCATATTGCGCCGAGAACCTGACTCCCGATATATGGCAAAACGTCTCGGTAAGAAAACTGCTTGGCTACCCAAAAACCAATTGTGACTGCGGGGTTGATGTGACATCCACTGATCGAACCAAAAGTATAGGCAGCAGTCAACAAACTTAAGCCAAATGCGATCGCTACCCCAGTAACTCCAACCCAAGGTACTGTACCAGAGATCACCGCAGTACCCACGCCCATCATCACCAACCAAGCTGTACCTAAAGCTTCCGCCAAACATCGTTTTGCTAAGGAGTAACGATTCATGAGAAATGCGATAACTGGCTAGATGTTATTGATACTTGTACACATTAGCCGAATCACATTAATATAACTACTCGCTTCTTAATAACTAAGTATAAAACGTAACTATATACAGTTGTTTGCCTGATTTAAAAACTACAGCCAACCTGTGTTCTATCGAATTGAAAACTGCTGTAACTTGTCACAAATTACGTGGGGCTATTGTACATTAATATCTAAGAATTGATTGGGGACAAATTATGGCAATTTATCTGGACTCAGCGATTGCATCTGAAGCTGAAGTTGTTAAGTTTTGGGGATGGGTAAAGGGCATTACAACAAATCCCACGCTGTTGGCTCAAAGCGATACGCCACCAGAAACCACGCTCAAAAATTTGGTTGCCTTGACAAATGGTTCATTATATTATCAACTTGTGGCATCTGATAAAGCTCTTATGCTAGCTGAAGGTAGAAAAGCTTTTGAGATTATTGGTTCGCAAACAATTTTGAAGATTCCCGCAACACCGTTAGGGTTTGAAGTGGTGGCGAGTTTATCACCAGAAATTACTTGTGCGGTGACAGCAATTTACAGTGCAGCACAGGCAGCAGTTGCAAAAGAAGCAGGAGCTAAAATTGCCATAGCTTATGTAAATCGCGCTACTCGCTTGTTAGGTGACGGTATTGCTTTGGTGCGGGATATGGCCAGCGTACTCAAAGGCAGTGATACTAAAATTTTGGCAGCTAGTATTAAATCTCCTGAAGAAGCAGCTGCGTCGTTGCAAGCCGGGGCGGATCATTTGACTTTACCATTGGCGATGTTGCAGGCGATCGCTACTCATGAATTCTCACAGAAAACTGTTGAAGAATTTGCCAAAGCAGGCATCGGCTTAAAATAATTCGTAATTCGTAATTAAATATGAGTTTATCGGATCTTCCTAATCTCTGGGTTCCTTTGGCACTTTTAGGTTTAATTATCTTGGCTGCTGTATTTTTCAGTCGCAGCAGTTGATATTTCCCAATATCAATATGTCTGAGTTAGTCACAGAGTGCTTAAAAATTGCTTATTAGCGCTGCAATTCGAGAGTTGTGATATGAAATTAGCAAGTGAGAATTAAATCTCTGGTAATTGCGATCGCTTCAATGTGAGGAAAAATGGCTGCCAAAGATTTATTTCATAATGCTGTAAAACAAGCACTCTTAAAAGAGCAGTGGGTGATTACAGCAGATCCGCTAAAAATCAGGATTGAGCGTGTAAAGTTTGAGATTGACTTAGCCGCAGAAAAAATCCTTGCAGCTGATAAAGGGGGGCGAAAAATTGCAGTTGAAATCAAAAGCTTTCTTAATAGCTCTGTCATCACTGACTTTCACTCAGCACTGGGGCAGTTTTTGAACTATCGCCTTGCATTACAGATGAGTGAACCAGATAGAATATTGTATTTAGCGGTTCCTGTTGATACGTTTGAGTCGTTCTTTCAGGAACGATTTACTCAGGAAGCTGTCAAACTTTATCAAGTGAAGCTGGTGAGTTATGATCCACTTCAGGAGGTGATTGTCGAATGGAAAGAGTAGAACAGTACCGCCAAAGCATCCGCCAAGTATTAACGTCTCACGCTACTTTTGAGAGTAGCAATTCACACATTGAGTCTCAGCTTGTGTTTGATACAGAACATGACCACTACCAGCTTTTGGAAGTTGGCTGGGAAGGACTTAAGCGAGTCTACATCTGTATCATACATTTGGATATTAAGGATGGTAAAATTTGGATTCAGCGCAATATGACTGATGTAGATATTGCGCGGGAATTAGTAGAAATGGGTATGCCGAAAGAGGATATTATTCTGGGGTTGCATCCGCCGTATAAGCGTCCGTATACAGGGTATGGAGTAGCTTAAATAAAATACGTAGCATATCAAGGATGACCGCGCAGACAATTTCATCAACGGCTGCTACTTGGTATGATAAAGTATATGCTAAGGCGATACCTACGGTGAGCTACGCTAACGCACATACAGCAATACAATTCACATCAGCCCATAGCTTTATGTAGGGCTTGCTGAATAAGTCTCCAGAGCGAATCTAGAAGCCACACAGCTTACAAAATAGTAGTTTCGTCGCTTAGTTTCCCAATTTGCCCGGCGCTCGCCGACGAAAGTGCAAGGTTTTTGAACCTCTGGATGCTA
>NZ_JBGTFY010000349.1:0-12293 GCF_041747015.1 Nostoc sp. | reverse complement strand
TTTATGTCCAATGCCCGCACTATTGGATCTCGCTGATGAGTTTAGCTGTATGCTGCTAGTTGATGAAGCTCATGCCATTGGGGTATTAGGAAAAACTGGGGCTGGCTGTGTCGAGCATTTTGGGTGTACGGGGAAGCCGTTAATTGAAATTGGCACATTGAGTAAAGCTTTGGGTAGTCTAGGCGGATACGTAGCGGGAAGTAACGCCCTAATTGACTTTTTGCGAAACCGCGCATCCAGTTGGATCTACACCACCGGACTTTCACCTGCTGATACAGCAGCAGCCTTAGCAGCAGTCAAAATAGTCCAACAAGAACCGCAACGCCGTGCCCAATTGTGGCGGAATGTACAATATTTGAAAAATTTACTACAACAACAGTTACCTAATCTAAAATTGCTGCCTTCAGAATCACCCATATTATGTTTTCAATTGCCCAGTGCTACAGATGCCCTCAAAGTTGGAAAGCAGCTAAGAGATGCTGGTATTTTCGCCCCAGCAATTCGTCCCCCCACAGTGCCTATAAGTCGGATCAGAATATCTTTAATGGCAACTCATGAAGTAGCACATATTGAAAAATTGGTGGCAGTGTTGAATGAAGGAATGGAGAATGGGGTATTGGGAGGTTCTGAGGTGAATGAAGGGAGTTCTCAGAGAGATGAACAAGTTCGCCAATGCCAAGTGCCCAATGCTTCATCCCTTTTACAAAACTAGCGATCGCTTAAAGAAAACTCTATTATTTTACAAATAGAAACAGGTATAGGCAAATGTTTTGGACAGAAACAGGACTTAGGCTTTCCTAAATGCTACCGTCTACAAAATGGAACAGAAGTTGAAAGGGTTTCTCTAACTATGAAGCGTAGACACAAAATAGCTTATGGCTTGACATCGCTGATCAGTCTCAACATCATATCTAACTTAGTTGCACTTGATTGGGCAATTGCAGCACCACCGAGAACCCCAGACAAAAGTATCAATTGCGAAATTTTAGTTGTGGGTGGTGGACTATCCGGCGTCGCCACAGCTTACGAGGGTTTACTAGCAGGACGAACGGTTTGCTTAACGGAAATTACCGACTGGCTGGGAGGGCAAATTTCTTCTCAAGGCACATCTGCATTAGACGAACGAGCAACCCAGCGAGCGCTCAAATTCTATTCTCGCGGCTATCTGGAATTGCGAAACCGGATTGGGCGCAAATACGGTAAACTTAACCCCGGTGACTGCTGGGTAAGTGATTCTTGTTTTCTTCCCCGCGATGCTCATACCATTTTGGCTCAGATGCTCAAAGATGCCGAAAAGCGGGGCAAAGGAAAGTTGCAATGGTTTCCCAACACCGTAATCAAGGACTTGGAAATTGCTGCCAATGGTAAAATAATTAATAGCGCGATCGCTATCCAACATCAACCACCAAAAGGCGCACCACCTCTCAATACTTTTACTTTATCTCAAAGTATTGAAGATGCTTATCGCTATGAAAATTCATCTCGGTTTACCAAAAACATTCTCCGTTTTGTCCCCAAGGAAAGTAAAGGAGATACTCCTAAGTGGTACGTTGTAGATGCCAGCGAAACCGGGGAAATTATCGCCCTTGCTGATGTTCCCTACCGATTAGGCATTGATGCCCGTTCCTATCTGGAACCTTCTGCTTCCAGCACCAACAACGATCTCTATTGCCCTCAAGGCTTTACCTACACCTTTGCAATGGAGGCAACAAAGGAACCACAACCGCAGACAATGCCCCCATTTTATTTACAATACGCGCCATATTTCAGCTATGAATTAACGCGACTGGCTAACTTTGATTTGGTTTTCACCTATCGTCGCATTTGGAGTCCAAATAAAGGGAAACCAGCCAAATTCGGCGGTATAAATTTTGCTGCGGCTACACCAGGGGATATTTCCATGCAAAACTGGACTTGGGGTAACGACTACCGCCCCGGAACAGCCAAGGATAACCTAATTTACAGTCGCCAACAGTTACAAGGTACTGGGCAGTTAAAGCCAGGGGGCTGGATGGGGGGACTGCGAACAGAAACCCTCCGCAACGCTGAGGAAAATGCTCTCTCGTATTATTACTGGTTAGTAGCTGGGACTACAGATTCCCAACTAGGGGAGGGCGTAAAGCAGCAGCAACCCAATAACCGTTTTGTTTCTGGGTTAAAGTCTCCGATGGGGACAGTGCATGGTTTATCGAAATATCCCTATATGCGAGAAGGCCGCAGGATCATTGGCCGCCCCAGTTGGGGACAATCTGGAGGTTTTACTATTTGGGAAATTGATATTTCTCGCCGAAATTACAATGATGAATATTACAGCAAAACTCTCCCAGCAGATATGTATCGGCATCTGAAAGCCGCGCTAGCAGGATTGGAAGCCACGTCTGTAATTGCGGGTAAAGTTTCTCCAGATAAAGTAATGCGGCGGACTCGTTCTACCATCTTCCCTGACGCTGTGGGTATTGGTCACTACGCCATAGATTTCCATCCTTGCATGGTAAATAGTCCACCAGAAGCCCCTGGTAACACAGAACGTCCAGGTGAAAGGCGGGGGGCTGGCCAAGCTTATCCCTTCCAAATTGCTCTGAGGGCGATGATTCCCCAAAAAATTGACAATTTGCTGGTAGGAGGCAAAAGCATCGGTACTAGTCACATTGCGGCTGCTGCTTATCGAGTGCATTCCTTTGAATGGTCGGCTGGCGCAGCTGCTGGAAATATTGCTAGTTTTGCGATCAAAAATGCGATCGCACCCTACCAACTAATCGATGACTTACCCAAACAAGAGCCACAACTGGAAGCACTCAAACGGCTTTTGCAACAAAATGGCAATCCTACCGCCTTCCCAGATACATCTATTTTTAACGAAAACTGGGATAATTGGAAATAGGGCATTGGGCATTGGGCATTGGTTATTAATGCTTCTGCCTCTGCTTGCCCATTCCCCACTTAGCACTCAGCACTCCTACTCCCCCAGTCTCCAGACAATAGACTAAACTGGTTATTTATAAGTGTAGAGTGTAGTTTTGTAAAATCTTGTTAACCAATTGTTTTATGGTTAAGACACTTTCAGCAGATGTTTACGAGATGGCCACAGCACCAACTATAGCTCCTGAACGGTCTACTCAAGTTATCCCAAAGCTTTATCCCAATTACAAAGTAATTGTATTAAATGATGATTTTAATACATTCCAACACGTATCTGAATGTTTAATAAAATATATTCCAGGCATGAGTGGCGATCGCGCTTGGGATTTGACTAATCAAGTACACTATGAAGGTCAAGCGATCGTTTGGGTCGGTCCCCAAGAACCTGCGGAACTCTATCACCAGCAGCTGCGTCGAGCAGGCTTGACAATGGCACCTTTAGAAGCAGCTTAATCATCATGGGCAAACCCACCGTAGACCCCCTCCGGGCGGCTTCTCTACGAGACGCTACGCGAACGCAAAAAGCTGGCAGACTGGTATGGAATCACTCTACACACCTTTCTGGTCTTATCCCAATTTTAGACCGTCTTTGTCAGCAGGATTGCATCCAAACCGTAACGCCAGGAGTGATTGGGCGAGCGAAAGGTCATTGTCCAAAAATGCAACTGCGTGTCTCAGTACCGATTCGCGGCGGTTATAAAGTAATTGCGCGGCAGGGGAAAACGGTACAAGAAGTGTTTATTTTGACTACTCTGGCGCAGGAAGAACTTGAAATTGCGTTAGCGATCGCAATGAAATGTTAATCATGTTATTTGTCATTTGTGCAAAGCTAATGATTAATGACTATTCTTCAACACGGTGTACTGCAAATTTGTGTAGTGGCAGACTAACGATGCAAGAAAAAGTTAAGAAATATGACAAAGCAGTAGTTATTCTCAAACTCATGAGAGCAGATTCCCAGTCGGGTAAAATTATTTTCTCAATACCAAAAGCTACACAGTAAACTAGCCAATAAGTAAAGCTCATTCTAAATAGAATTCGCTCTGTTTGTTCTACCTCATTTTTTTGCGGCTTACTATCCCACAGTAACACCAGTCCAATAATGCAAGCTACAAAGGAAACAGCAACTACAAATTCGTGGCAAAATATATTTAACGAATACATTTGTGTTTAGCCCTAAATTTTTCAATTAAAATTCAGTCTAAAGGAATATTCCTTGTAGGAATACAAAATATTTACAAACCTCAATATAACAAAGAAGTTTCTGTTAACAAATGCAACAAAAGTTGTTGTTTTGCAAATTTTAGATATTTCTAATGAAAATTAAATATTTTTGTTAAGTAGGCGATTATCAAATTCCAGTCTTTGAATTATTTAAAGATTTAACGATTAACGGCATGGCATAATGTCTAATTCAGAAGCGTAAACTAGAACAATCTACTGCTTGTCAATACCGTTCGGTTAAGTCCAAAAAATAAAAATGTGTCGGTTGGGTTGAGGAACGAAACCCAACATTTTGCGGCGTTGGTTGGGTTGAAGCTTTGCGAAACCCAACCTACAATATTCTTAACCGAACCGTATTGTACTGCTTGTGCAACATATAAATTTAGCTGCTTAAAGATAATGAGTAACTTTAAATCACCGGGTTTTACTTGCTGGTTAACTGGATTATCGGGTGCAGGTAAGTCTACTATAGCCATAGAACTAATTAGAGCCTTAAAGCAATTATCCGTTCCGTGTGAGTATTTAGATGGTGATGTCATCCGCACCAATCTTTCTAAGGGCTTAAGTTTTTCTCGTGAAGATAGAAATATTAATGTTGCCAGAGTTGGCTTTGTTTGCGAACTTTTAAATAAGCATGGCATAAACACCGTTGTAGCTTTAATTTCTCCTTATCAAGATGCCCGTGAACAACTCAAACTTCACATACCCAATTTTATCGAAGTTTATGTTGATACTCCTTTAGATGTCTGTATCACAAGGGATGTCAAAGGTCTGTATAAGAAAGCTCTAGCTGGAGACATTGCTGAATTTACTGGAATTTCCTCTCCATACGAACCACCTTCAAATCCAGATTTGATTCTCAAAACTCACAAAGAAACTCTAAATGAGTGTGTGGAAAAAGTTTTAACTTATCTCCACAATCAGGGGCAAATCCGCTGATTATGTAGTGAGTAATATTTGCAATGAATTTGTACAATAATGATAATCACTGCAAAATGCGAGTGTGAGGAGTAAGCGACGTTTACCCCTTAGAGGGTGTTTGAAAAGTCTTCTTCTCGGTAGCAAATACTTTGAGATCCCCCTAAATCCACGCCACATACTTCTCCTTGCCGGAGACGCTGCGCGTAGCTTGCTTCTCCGAAGGGGTACAAGTCGGCAGAGCCGCCCAACGCATTGGCTCCCCTTAAAAAAGGGGGAAAAGGGGGACTTTGATTCCGGTTCCCCCCTTCTTTAAGGGGGGCTAGGGGAGGATCGATAAGTGCCTAAAATTACAGCAGACTACTTTTCAAACATCCTCTTACACTCCTATGGAATTATTAAGCTTATTCTCGCCGATTTTGATAATCTTCAGAAGACATTGGATCTAACTCCCAGCGATCGCCGTCACGTTCCTCTAAAATATCATTGGTACGAAGCAACGCAGAATCATCCATTTCTAGCCCTACTGCTGCTCCTAGCTCATCAGTTACATTTTTATCTGGAGTGGAAGTACTACCACCAACAGCTTCATCCCCAACTGCATCTGCATCTTGCCAATAAGCATCAACATCGCCACCAGTGAGTTTAGGGCTAGTTTCTGTATACTCGCGCCTTTCATCGTGCATAGAGCGCCCGCCAATATTATAACCTGGCAAGTCTTTCACACCAGTGCCATAGGATTCGGTAATTTCCTGCGGCAAATCATCGGTTTTAATTTCGTCGTTATGATTTTTTTTTGCCATGATGCTAGCCATTTTCTGCTTTATTACAATAACCTTTTCCTCTCACCAAGTTGTCTTACTAAAGATGTATAGCTTTAGAAATAAAATAATCTATCCCCTAATCTATCCCCTTGGAACGAAGTTAAGCTAGCGATCGCGGCATACCATTGTAAACATGAATTCAATGGTCAAGCCATTTGTAGTTAAAGTTAGGAGTTATCAAATATAAATTAGCCAATATTTAGCTTCTGACTCATAACCATTTTTTATTAGGCAAAAATAAAAGTAGCTAGTTAAACACTAGAAATAAACAGGTAATAACATCTATGACTGACCATAACAATCATTCTCATCAGAAAAAAGTTGCCATTCTCATTGAACAGGGAGTAGAGGATGCAGAATTTACAGTTCCTTATAATGGGCTAAAACAAGCAGGAATGGAAGTAGTAGTCCTCGGTTCCCGGATGAATGAAAAATACAAGGGTAAACAAGCCAAACTTAGTATACAAGCTGATGGAACTACTACAGAAGCGATCGCAGCCGAATTTGATGCGGTAGTAATTCCTGGTGGTATGGCTCCCGACAAAATGCGACAAAACCCTAACACAGTACGCTTTGTCCAAGATGCCATCCAACAAGGAAAACTGGTAGCTGCCGTTTGCCACGGTCCACAACTTTTGATTGAAGGTGACTTGCTTAAAGGTAAACAAGTTACTGGTTTTAACGCTATTGCCAAGGACATCATTAATGCGGGTGCAAATTATTTAGATGAGCCATTGGTTGTTGACGGGAATTTGATTACATCCCGTGAACCTGGAGACTTACCAATGTTTACCACAGCTATTTTGAGTCGTTTGGGTTATGGTGGCAAAGATGCTGCATTGCCAAATGAAAAAGATCCAACTGCTGAATGGTGGAAACTAGGTGATGCTTGGAGTGGCTCAACTAAAGGTGATATTAGCAAAGGTTTAAATACTGCCCTTGCTGGTGAACGTTATTCGCTCGAAGCGTTACAAAAGTACTTTGAAAAAGAATCAGATAGTGAAATAAAATCACTCTTTCAAGAGATAATTGGTAATAAACAGCGCCATACTGAAAAGCTGGAAACCTATCTTCACAGACTGGGTGAAAAACCATCATTAGGGGCAAATATCGCTAATCAGTATGCCAAGGTAAAAACTGCTTTGACAGGAAGCGATGACATATATCAGTTGCGTTCCGCTTTGGGGGATGTACAAACGGGTCTTGGCGATATTGGCAATTTGTGTACAATGTTTACTGACCCAGTAGCAACGGCTATTTTCAAAGAAATTTATCAAGATTTATCGAAATCCGAACAACGGTTAGGAGAGCTATATAGGACACGAATAAGCTCTCAGGTTCAACCACCCAAGCCGACTACAGGCGCTGCTGTATCAATGTAAGTGGGGTATGGCAAAGCTAGCTGTGCATCCCTACAAAAGAGCTTTTTAAAATTTCGTTTCCAGATGTACTTTTAATTGGAAACGAGCTAATAATGCAGAGACATATAATATAAGAGTTGATGGAGAGATAAAATAGTGACTTCTACACCAGGGGATAACTTAAGTACAAGCCAGGGTGAGGCTAGTGAAGTTGAGCGTTGGTCATCTCTCATTGGTGGCGGTGCGATGGTGCTGCTGGGTCTAAGGCAAGGTTCTTTGCGGGGAGCGCTGACGGCTTTAGCTGGTGGCGGTTTGATTTATCAGGCTGCAACGAAACAAAGCACAATTCAGCAAGCGCAGGAAGCGATAGGTATGAACCAACCTATCAAAGTTGAGAAGACGGTAACGATTAATAAATCGGCAGATGAACTGTATCGCTTTTGGCACAACTTTGAGAATTTACCCACATTTATGAAGCATCTCAAATCTGTGAGAGTAGATAACGAAAAATGTTCTCATTGGATAGCTAATGCACCCTTGGATAATACCGTCGAATGGGATGCAGAGATTCTGGAAGACCGGGAAAATGAGTTTATTTCGTGGGCTTCTGTGGAAGGTGCAGATGTTGATAATTCTGGTTTTGTTCGCTTCAAAAAAGCACCAGGCGATCGCGGCACGGAAGTCAAGGTTGTCCTAGAATATAATCCGCCAGGGGGAGCATTAGGATCTGTCGTAGCTAAACTTTTTGGTGAAGAACCAGAACAGCAAATTGGTGACGAATTGCGCCGCTTCAAGATGCTAATGGAAGCAGGTGAAATTGCCACCACTGAAGGTCAACCTTCTGGACACAAATAGTTTAGTTATTTGTTGCTGTACCCCTTCCCTACAGAACGCCACGCGAACGGGCTGGAAATGGCTAAAAATTTTGCCAAAGCAAAAATGATTAACTTCTTTGTAGTTAATCCTGGCAAAGCGTTGAAATAGATGACTGGTGGTCGTGGCATCGATGCCGTTTTTCAACAAAAAAAGGACAACTGCATCAAAGTTGTTCTTAAACCCTGAATGTTAAATAGTCATTCAGTCTTTTGAATTTTACACCCAACATAATGCAATTGAGGTTTTTTATGAATCAAGTAATTTCATGGCTGCGGAATATTCGGATTTCCCAAATCCTTGTAGTTTTTCTGGTAGGATTTACGTTTTTATTAGGTCAGGCTTTTACCTACGTTAATGTAGCACAAGCTGAAACAGTTAGAACTCCAGAGGGTACTTATTACAAAGGAACACCAGACGAAGGTGAAATGAGAAACGATAGCCAAATGAAAAATGCCCAAAATAAATTAAAAGACGTTGCTGATAATATTCGTGAAAAACTAAACTTGGATGAAAAAACTCCTCAAGCTACAAAAGAGTTTTTTGATCCTACAAGTAACGCAGCTAAAGAAAAAGCTCAGTCATTTAATGGAGATGAAGAGGGCTATTACCACAATACTCGTAACAACTAACTGCGAGACAGAATCTAGACTTGTAGCAACTTTTGAGTCTTAAATTTTGACTCATACATTGTTGAGCTAGACTTGAGTAGTTACTGAGACGCGATAATTATCGCGTCTCAAAACCGGGCTAAATAATTATAAAAGCAGTTTGCTGGCCAGGAGTGGAGGAAACTATGTATGCGTGGAAATAGTTCCCAACACAAAGATTATCAACCTGCGTAATGCAATAATCAAAATCAAAGTTGTACTCAAACCTTAAGGCTATTAGTTTAATATGAGTGATACCACCGTTACAAAAATAGATTCTACCCATTCTCCTAAAGGTAAACTTGGTCAGAAGTATCTTGCTTCTGGCAAAGATGTTGCCATGCGTCTTTGGGAAGACGAGCAACCAAGCGAAGACAAACAGCCAAGTTCGCGCGACTATGAAACAGTTGGTTATGTAATTAGTGGTCGTGCCCAATTGCATATTGAGGGGCAAATGATTTTGCTAGAGCCTGGGAGTTCTTGGGTTGTGCCTAAAGGAGCCAGTCACACATACAAAATTCTGGAACCATTCACTGCTGTTGAAGCAACCAGTCCACCTGCTCAAGTCCACGGACGGGATGAAAATTAAATCATAGTGTTAACTTAAGTTTCAAATGCTAATGCAAGCGGTGTTTTAGTAGGGTGTATTACGCCCAAAGCTAACGCACCCCTTTACTTCGAGTATTCTTTTTTAAGAAAAATCTTATCTAAATAATATTTTCAAAAATATGTTGACAAATCCTTAAATGAAGGTTATTAATCTATATACTAAGGAAGTTTGAAAGAACCGAGTCTAGACGTGACAAATGAAGATAGCAAAAATCCGTCGCAGCTGTTGTGAACTTGCTGCGGCGGAAAAAGAAAAATTAAAACGCCAAGATGAAGCAGGCGAAATGCTTGCGCTATAAGGATAGAAAGAAAGTAAAAATGAAGAAGTAAATTTACCTTTTATTTTTTACCTTATACTTTTTACCTAGTCTTCTCCTTGACGTTTCCTACTGTGCTAGATGTACAAAATATATAGTTTTTAGTTCTGGTAAAAAGTATTCTAACGATCAGTTTTTGTGTATTATGTTAAACGCTAAATCCAAACGAGTCTACAAAAAACGTTAATGTGCGATAATTTAGGCGATCGCTACAGAAAATCAAAGAAAAATAAATAAAAAATCAAATTTAGTAAAATCATTGTAGTGAATCCCTGCCACAGGCTGATTTGGCAGAGGGATGAACTACTCGGTTTTCCAGCAAGTCCATCTGCTGACTGTTTTAAGGTTGAACAAGGTGAGGTTAGAGGTGAGCTTAAAGGTAAACTAAAAGCAGTCCCGCAATGTTGGGCGCAGAGTTGACTGTAGAACAAGTAGCACAGGCGTTAGATTTGAGTGTCGAAGAAGTCAGACAAGTAACACAAAATCAGCCTTAAGAGGGATGCGGTAAGTTTTATGCGTGAGTAAGGCTAAAATTTGTTTGTGCCTCTCCAAACTTGATCACGACGATTTTATAGTTAATTTTTGTTAATATTGGAGGCGGTGTTAGTCCTTCGTCCTCAACCACCTAATCCCTACCTGAGAAAAACTTAATGCTGCGACTAGAACATATAAGTAAAATTTATCCCACAGGCGAAGTTCTCAAAGATATCAACTGGGAAGTTAAACCAGGCGATCGCATCGGCTTAGTCGGTGTCAATGGTGCTGGAAAATCTACCCAACTCAAAATCATCTCTGGGGAAATTGAACCCACCGCCGGCGAAATCATCCGTCCCAATAGCTTACATATAGCCTACCTCAACCAAGAGTTTGAAGTAGACCCCACCCGCACCGTTAGAGAAGAATTTTGGACTGTCTTTCAAGAAGCCAACGAAGTACAGTTATCTCTGGCGCACATACCACAAGAGATGGAAACGGCTAACCCAGAGGAACTGGATCGACTGATCGACAAATTGGATCGCTTGCAGCGCAAATTTGAAGCATTGGATGGCTACAACTTAGATGCACGTATCGGGAAAATCTTACCAGAGATGGGGTTTGGGCTAGAAGATGGCGATCGCCTCGTCAGTGCCTTTAGTGGTGGTTGGCAAATGCGGATGAGTTTAGGTAAAATTCTTCTGCAAAAACCCGACTTGTTGCTGCTGGATGAACCGACTAACCACCTAGATTTAGAAACCATTGAGTGGTTGGAAAATTACCTCAGAGGGCTAGTTACGCCGATGGTAATAGTCTCCCATGACCGCGAGTTCCTTGACCGCCTCTGCACCCAAATTGTAGAAACTGAACGTGGTGTTTCCGCTAGCTACCTTGGCAATTACTCGGCATATTTGGAACAAAAAGCCGAAAGTCAATTAGCACAACTTAGCGCCTACGAGCGCCAGCAGAAAGAATTAGAGAAACAGCAAACCTTTGTCGATAGATTTCGCGCCAGTGCTACTCGTAGTACCCAGGCAAAAAGCCGGGAAAAACAACTCGACAAAATCGAGCGCATCGAAGCACCCGTTGGTGGTATGAGAACTCTACACTTCCGCTTCCCACCTGCACCCCGCAGTGGACGCGAGGTAGTGGACATTAAAGATTTAACTCATCTTTATGGTGATAAAATCCTGTTTTTGGCAGCAAATCTCCTAATTGAAAAGGGCGATCGCATTGCATTTCTTGGCCCCAATGGTGCTGGAAAATCTACCCTTCTGCGCGTAATTATGGGTATGGAACAACCCACAGAAGGTAGTGTTCAATTAGGCGATCACAACGTTATTCCCGGTTACTTTGAGCAAAATCAAGCTGAAGCTTTGGACTTGAAGAAAACTGTCATGGAAACAATCCATGATGAAGTTCCTGACTGGGATAATCAAGAAGTCCGCACGCTTTTAGGACGATTTTTATTCACTGGTGACACTGTATTTAAAGCAGTTGGGGCATTAAGTGGAGGGGAAAAAGCTCGTCTGGCATTGGCAAAAATGCTCTTACGTCCCGCGAACTTACTAATTTTAGATGAGCCGACAAACCATCTAGATATTCCAGCTAAAGAAATGCTGGAAGAAGCCCTCAAAAATTATGATGGCACAGCGATCGTAGTTTCTCACGATCGCTATTTTATTTCAGAGGTAGCGAACAAAATCGTCGAAATTCGTGATGGTGAATTTCGCGTCTATTTAGGAGATTATCATTACTATCTCCAGAAAATTGCCGAAGAAAAAGAACAAGCAAAGTTAGCTGCAATAGCCGCTGAAAAAGCCGCGAAAAAAGCGGCAAAAGCTTCCACAAAAAGTAAATGAGGGACTAGATAATACCTTAGTAGTAGTCCTAAAACGCTACTACTAAGTAATCAGTCGCTATTAGTGAGCAAAAACATCACAAAACTTTCAAAAAACTGCAACTCCTTCATAAAAGAAGTTTATAAGCAAAAATTCACTTGCGGCGTGGATTAGCAGTGGTATCATTCGGGTATTACAAAAAGTAAAGGGCAATTTTACTATGACCAAAGCACCTGTTGCTCCTGTGGTGCTAGTCATTTTAGACGGATGGGGCTACTGCGAC
>NZ_JBGTFY010000348.1:0-48756 GCF_041747015.1 Nostoc sp. | reverse complement strand
ATCCCGTCGGACATTAACTGAGCTTTGCTTATACTGCACGTCATGCCCTGGCGCACAGTTTGTAGCTTGCTTCCCCGTTCGCGCAGCGTCCCGTAGGGAAGGGGTACAAGTACAAAAAGTATGTTCTACCTTGGTACCGCTCGGACTCAAATTCATTCTGTTAGCGGATAGCTAAGGTTTAGCCCATTCTGACCCTTTTCTGCGAGAGGCTACGCCTTAAGCGAAGCTATGCCGCAGGCTTTACGGCAGGCTCAGGGCATCGCTCCTGACTCCTGAATTCTGCTTTCATAACTCCAAAAACCTGGATTTGGGAATATATCAACATTTAGTAACAAATCACTCACTTAAAATTTCAAGTCACCAGCGCGGCTCATGGGTCGAGTGGGTTGATTTGCCGGGGGTTGGGCGAAGTTATTAGCGGATAGAATTGCGATCGCCCGGGCATATTGCGGATCACTCTTAGTTCCGATTAAATCTGGATTAGAAGCCAACTGCCGCTCTTGTGGCTCTGTCAAGTCTACCTTAATATCTGGCGTAATCCCTTTATGGTTTATATCAGTTCCCGCAGGTGTGTAGTAACGGGCAATGGTGACAGCCAAGCCAGAACCATCTGCGAGTTCATGAACTGACTGAACCAAAGCTTTACCAAAGGTTTGACCGCCGACAACTACTGCGCGTTTATTATCTTTAAGTGCGCCTGTGAGGATTTCGCTCGCACTAGCTGAATTACCATCAACTAATACCGCTAAGGGACGATTTGTTAGAGCAGTGCGATTGGCTTTAGTTTCCTCAGTGCTGCCCACACGGTCTACTGTCTTGACAATTGCGCCGTTATCGTACCACATCCGAGCAATTTCAATGCTCGACTGCAACAAACCGCCAGGATTTCCTCGCAAATCCAGTACATAAGAATCAACTTTCTTACCGTTCAAATCGCGGATGGCTCGTTGCATTTGCTCTGCGGCGTGAGAGCTAAATTCTCGCAAGCGAATATAGCCAATGCGCCGATTCCCTTCTTGTTTAAGGGTATAACGTACCGTTGGCACTTCAATATTTGCCCTTGTCAACTTCACATCAAAGGCACTTTGCCTCATCCGTCCCAGCCGTAGCTTGATGGAAGTACCCGCTTTGCCGCGAATTAGCTTGGAGGCATCATCCACTTTCATCTTGAGAGTGGGTTTGCCGTCAATTGCCAAAATTTCATCGCCTGCTTTAATCCCAGCTTTCAGGGCTGGGGAATTCTCTATGGCTTCGACAACAGTGAGCCGCTTAGTTTTTTCATTCACTTCCATCCGAATACCAATGCCGGAGACTTCTCCAGATGTTTGGCTAGTCAGAGCTTCAAACTGTTTGGGATCTAAAAACCGGGTGTAAGGATCTCCCAACTTTTGTAAAGCTTCGCGGATGGCAACATAAGCTTCTTCCCGAGAAGAATAGTCTTTACTCAACAGGCTTTGCCTGGTTGCTTGCCAATTTTGTTGATTAAATTTGCCATCGACATATTCACGATTCACCAGTTGCCAAACTTGGTCAACTATTGCTTTTGGGCTGTCTTGTAGGGTTAGGGCAGCACGGACACCGCGAGTCCAAGCAGAGCCGAACACAGACATAGTAGTAGTCGTGGCGATCGCTCCACCAATCAAGGCTACTTGGAGCAGCGAGTAACTTTTCGCAGATTGTTTCATGTATATCAGATGAAATAATAGTGTTGTTGACAGTCTAGCAATCAGGCTTTCCAGAAATTTTTAAGTTTTTATACTCCAAAATTAGCTATGATATCCTCATCATTTTTCTCGTTTAATGATGCCGAAAATACTGCATTTGTTATTAACAATCATTTCTCAGTTTGTAAGCCTTCTTTGGAAGGCTATACTAACCGTGTGACACTTTGATTAGCGTCATGTTTGCACTTTAGATTACTTTCATAAAGATAGCACTTTCAGCACTGAATTGCATTACTGTTGCACAGTTATCAAATCAGCTTTTCTTACTTAAGTCATGAAACGCAAATTTACTATCAAATCACTAATTTCCATTACAGAAAACTTTAATAATCTGTGGCACTTGTTACAAAAACTAACTTTTGGATTGTATTTTGTCATAGGGACTTGGCTAGTTTTTACTACTATAACCTTAGTTTTCGCTTCTTTTAGGCCAGTAGATGCCTTCTTTGTACTTGGTGGCAGCATTCGTCGAGAAATTTATGTCGTCCAACAAGCAAAACAATACCCGCAAATTCCAATCTTGATTTCTCATGGTTCTCCTGACCCTTGTATATGGTTAATTTTTCAGCGTGAATTAGCAGACTTACAAAACGTTTGGTTAGAAAAATGCGCTAATTCTACCTTTGAAAATTTTTATTATAGTATTCTGATTCTGCGGCGTTGGGGAGTGCATAAAGTCATGTTGATTACTTCCCAGAGTCATTTACCCAGAGCTAAATGGATGGCACAGATTCTTTTGGGCGCTCACGGTATTTGGGTAGAGCCAGAGATTGTTCAGGAGTCGGGTATTCCTGGTAATCGTGAATCTAGGCTGAAGACTGGACTAGATTTAGGGCGCAGCTTATTTTGGGCGATTTTAAGTCAAATTATTCAACCGCAATGCTTAAATGTCACCAGACTTGCCGAGGTGGATATGCAAGCTTGGCAGCATCGAGGTTTTAAGTGTGAACGCCAAGGAGAATTAACAAGATGAAGGAGATGGAGTGATTTTACACGACTAAAATGAATAATTAACGATTTATAAACGCGATCGCTGTCTGGTATGATTAAAAATTAGCCTAGAGTTACTTGCAGAGCAATGCTATGGCATAAATTCGGTGGCGATTGAGGGTGAAGATGCGATCGCCGCAACACAGACGCGCTTTTAACAATTCCCGGTATCTCAGGTAACTATAGCGTTAGTGCAGAAGCGCCAGAAAGAGAGTAGTTTAACTGGTTTCGATGTAGACGGTTTCACTCATACGGAAGGGCTTTCTAGCCTCCCCATTCTAACCTGAATTACCGCTTGTTCTCTTCAGGGATATAGTTACCCACATTTATGCAACGCCAACTTTTATATTGAGGTTTGCCGAAGATATCAACTTTAGCGACAAAAGATGAAGTAAGATTCACATCTGAGGCAGTCTTCGTATAATCCCATAGTTCCTGACAAAAAATAGTCCAGTGCGATGATCGATAAATATCCTCAAAATTTTATATTGTCCTGCTTACCTCTGAGTATGCTTGTATTGTTCAGCTGTATATCTTCTAGTACACTAAAAGCTCAGACTATTGATACTACACAATTACTAACTAGTAATTTCATCCTGTCACAACAACTCCCATTGCCACAGGATATCCAGCCACCTGCACCTTCCCCACTTCCCTCACCCGAACTGCCACAGCCACTCCCCCCACCAGCCGAACTATTTCCCCCCTCTACCCCAATTCCTACACCTGAGGAACCACAACCTAGCAATTTTCCTCAAACTATTATTGTTGAACGGTTTGAAGTTATTGGTAGCACAGTTTTCACTCTGGAAGAATTAGCCCAAGCCACTGCTGAATTTACCAAACGACCAATATCACTGACTGAAGTGTATCAGGCACGCTCTAAAATTACTGACTTATACATCAAAAATGGTTACATTACTTCTGGTGCCTACATTCCACCTCAAACAATTCAATCCGGTGTCGTCAAAATTCAAGTAATTGAAGGTAAGTTGGAAGACATCCAGGTAACTGGTACTCGGCGATTGAATCCCAATTATGTCCGTAGCCGACTAGCAATAGCTACATCACCGCCTCTCAATCGGCAGCGTTTACTAGAGGCACTGCAACTTCTGCAACTTAATCCTTTGATTCAAAACCTGTCTGCTGAACTCTCAGCAGGATCACGGACTGGTGCAAGTCTCTTAGAAGTCAAGATCAGCGAGGCAAAAACCTTTAGTAGTCAAATAGTTCTTGATAATGGGCGATCGCCTAGTGTTGGCAGTTTCCGACGCCGATTACAATTGAATGAAGCCAACTTACTCGGATTGGGAGATGGTCTGAGTTTAGGATACACCAACACTGATGGTAGCAACTCCTTTGACGCTAGTTACACATTGCCTCTGAATCCCCGCAACGGCACACTTACCTTCAACTATAGCGTCACATCAAGTAATGTCATCGAACCTGATTTCGCTTTTCTAGACATCGAATCGGCATCTCGCTACTACGAACTGACATTCCGGCAGCCCATAGTTCAAACTCCTACACAAGAATTCGCTCTTGGGTTAACAGCTTCCCGACGGGAAAGTGATATCTCATCTCTATTACAAAGAGAAGGGTTTCCCGGCTTTATACTTTCGCCTGGTGCTGATGATCAGGGACGCACCAGGGTATCTGCGTTGCAATTTTTTCAAGAATGGACGAGTCGTAACAGCCGTGAAGTCATCGCCCTACGATCTCAATTTAGTTTGGGCATAGATGCGTTGAATGCCACGATTAATCAAAATCCTCCCGATAGCCGTTTTTTGGCTTGGCAAGGGCAGGCGCAGTGGGCACGCCTTTTAGCTCCTGAAACTTTATTGTTATTACGTTTAAATACTCAACTAGCATCCAGAACACTTTTGCCTATTGAGCAATTTGGTTTAGGTGGGCAGGATAGTATTCGAGGCTATCGCCAAGATTACCTCTTGACGGATAATGCCACTTTTGTTTCTGCTGAAGTTCAAATACCGATTCTGCGCTTATCTCAGATAGATAGCACCTTGCAGGTCGTTCCCTTTGTTGATTTTGGTGTTGGCTGGAACAGTTCTGGTAGAGAGAATCCCGACCCTAATACCCTAGCTGCCGTTGGTTTGGGGTTGCGTTGGTCACAGGGCGATCGCTTCACCATTCGTCTTGATTGGGGCATTCCTTTAGTATCTGTTAACTCCAATGAGAGAACATTGCAAGAAAAAGGGCTATATTTTAGTTTACTCTATAATCCTTTTTAAAATTTAGGGATTGATTCTCCTTCCCATCTCTACGAGACACTGCGCGTAGCTTGTTTCCCGTTCGCGTAGCGGCGACCACAGGAGAAGGGTACGGCGCTGCTCAGTGATCACGCCAACGGTTCCCGCCATTGAAGCAACTAGCGTGCAATTTCCAATGGCCAGATATTTTTCCCAGTGGGATGCACCAAGTTAATTTTATTCTTGCCTTGCTACTATCTATTTCGCAAAATTTCGTGAAGCGCTACTATTGGACTAATTAAAAAATAAAAATAAGACGGTTATTTATATAATTTGAAATTTCCCCACCACTCAGAATAAAAATCCGCAAATATACCATATATTCTATTCGGTGTTTGATCTTATTCTGGGTATCCTAAGAAAGGAAAGGTTAGATGATAGATTCCAAGAAAAAAAGTTGACAACTTATGTATGAGTTGAGAAAACAGCTAGAACTTATACCGCAAAAACTGATTAAACAATTAGCCATCTCATTCCAAAAAATCAATCCTGAGCAAAAGGGCTGGAATACAGCCTCATAGCAATTTTGAGATCATAGATGGCAAAAATTTAATTGAGCAAAATTTTGCCATCTGTGGAGCCTAAAACTCGAAAGTTATGAAAGCAGTATTTTTCAGACTAAGACATAAAGATATGAGACTTTGAGGAACAGCCATGCTAGGAAATGAGCGGGAAAAAATACGCCATCTGTTAGTTATTCAAGACCAGAAAGGGCGGCGGACTATCCCCCTGCAAGAGACTACTTATTCTCTGGGGCGGCATTCCGCAAACACTATTGTCCTAACTTCCCGGTCAGTATCAATGCAACATGCAATTTTATTGCGAGTAACTGTTCCAGAGACTGACCAATATGGCTTCCAGATTATTGATGGCAACTACAAAGGAAAAGGAAGTACTAATGGCTTATTCGTGAATGGCACTAAATGCTTCTCTCACAACCTCAGGCATTGCGATATCATTGCCTTTGGTAATAATCAAGCTCAAGCTAAATATTATGCTATTTCCAACCTCTCCGAACAAGCATTTTCGGAATTTTGTGATGTTGAAGACTTATCTGATTTCCTGTCAGAGCAAGCCAGTTATGCTAATCCTTTTCAAACCTTAGCTATTGATCCCACCTTTGAAGCAGCTAGTGAATCTGCCCTAGCTCGCCTAGCATCTTTCCCTGAACTTATCCCCAATCCAATTATTGAGATGGATTTCGAGGGAAAAGTGACTTATCTCAATCCAGCCGCAACTCTCAAGTTTCCCAAACTTAGGGAAATTGGAACCAAACACCCCATCTTAACAGGACTTTTAAGTGCAGTTAAAAATCTAGAAAAAAATTCTTTTGTGCGGGAGGTAGAAGTAGGCACAGAAGTTTTTGAACAATCCGTTCTCTACCTTCCTGAAAGTGATTTAATTAGAACTTTTATTATTAGGGATATTACAGAGCAAAAGCAAGTCACAGCCGAACTCCACCAGCGCGATCGCTTATTACAGGCAGTTGCAGAAGCCGCCAATTATTTGCTAGGCGAAATGAATTACGAAACTGGTATTGATCTAGCTCTAGCTGTATTGGGTGAAGCTGCCAAGGCAGATCGTACCTATCTTTTTCAGAATCATCTCCATCCTGATACAGGGGAAATAGCAGTGAGTCTACGGTTTGAATGGACACAATCCTTTATTGAACCTACCCAGCACCATTGGCAGAATCAGCCTTATCAAGCTTCTGAATTAGCTCGTTGGTACACTGTTCTCTCTAGCGGTCAGGCGATTAGCGGACTCACCCAAAATTTTCCTGTCGCCGAACAAGAATTCCTGATTCGAGATGGCATTCAATCCCTTCTCCTGGTGCCTCTCCGGTTGGAAAATGAATTCTGGGGTTATCTTGGCTTGGCAGACTGCACCTTTGAGCGTCATTGGTCAAAGCACGAAGAATCTACCCTTTTGACGCTGGCTGCCAGTATCACTGGTGCGCGGCAGCGTCAACAGGCAGAAGAAAAGATTCGCTATCAAGCCCTCCATGACGTGCTGACAGGGTTGCCCAATCGCCTACTATTTAACGAGATGCTTGGCAAAACCTTGTCCAACGCAATTCGCAATGGGGAAAGTTTAGCTGTGATCTTCCTCGACTTGGATCGCTTTAAGGTGATCAATGACACTTTGGGGCATACACTGGGAGACCAGTTATTACAAAGCGTTGCTCAAAGATTAAAAGACTCACTTAGAAAGGGAGATACCGTAGCTCGTTGGGGAGGCGATGAATTCATTATTTTACTTCCCAGAGTCAGTAATATCGAGGAGATAACCCAGGTGGCACAAAGAATCTTACAAATGTTAGAGGATGCGTTCCATCTTCAAGGGCATGAACTTTATGTAAGTGCTAGCCTTGGTATTGCGTTACTTGATCACAATAGTCCTGACGCCGAAATACTAATCCAGCACGCTGATGCTGCTTTGTACCATGCTAAAGACCAAGGGCGGAATAACTACCAATTTTACAGTGTTTCCCTAAACGCTAAGAATCCTGAACTCCTGACTTTAGAGAAGAGCTTGCGCTATGCCTTAGAACGCAAAGAATTTTCGGTGTATTATCAACCTCGTGTGAACATTGCCACAGAACAAATTACTGGTATGGAAGCTCTGTTGCGTTGGCAGCACCCAGAGATGGGATTGGTCGCGCCCAATGTTTTCATTCCCCTCGCTGAAGAAAGTGGATTAATTATTCCCATAGGCGAATGGGTGCTGCGGACAGCTTGTAGCCAAAATAAGATATGGCAAGATGCAGGATTACCACCCCTGATGATCGCTGTTAATTTTTCTCTTAAGCAGTTCCGTCAACCCAATTTGCTGGAGACTATAGCCCAAATTTTAGAACAAACGGGGCTAGAGCCACACTTTTTGGAGTTAGAAATTACCGAAAGCACGGTCATTGAGGATCTAAACTTCACCATAATGGTGTTACATGAACTACAGCAAATGGGCGTTCACATCTCCATCGATGACTTTGGTATTGGCCATTCTTCCCTCTCCCGCATACAGCTTTTGCCACTCCACAATCTTAAAATCGACAAGTCTTTTGTCCAAGATTTGACGCATGATATCAAAGTAGCTCATATTATTAAGGCCATAGTTAGCTTGGGGCATAGCTTGGGGTTGAAGCTGATAGCCGAAGGGGTAGAAAAGAAAGAGGAACTGGAGTTTTTGAAATCTATCAACTGCGAAGATGTCCAGGGCTTTCTATTCTACCGACCACTTTCTGCCCAGAAAGCAACAGAAATTCTCGAAGGTAAACGACCAACACTCTAGCTTTCAAAAATCAAATTTCGGCGTTGCTGAATTGAAGTATAAAATTTCAAAATCGAGTTTAAAACTCTTACTTTGCGTCTTTGCGCGGCAGCCGCTACAACAACGAGGCAGCGCGGTTTTCTCCCTTTCCGAGAAGGGGAGACGCTAAAAGCGTTAGCGAGTCCGCGTACTCTTACAGAGAAGCAAGCTACGCTTTTAGCGTCTCGTAGAGAGCGTCTGGGGTTTTTTCCCATGAGTGACTGCCGTGGGAACCCCCCGAAGTTGCTTCTATTTGCAACGCGCTGTCTTACAGGGCTATTTCATTCTAGGCATAAACCGCTCAAAACTAAAGTTCCTTTTCTTATAGCTAAAGTCCGTTTTAACGGACTATAACATGAGTCTCAGTCGTCTTTAGACGAATGAGTGCTATTAGACTCAGAATTCATTCTGAGGCGGGCTAGATGAGAATGAAATAGCCCTGCGCTGCCTTGCCTTTGCGTGAGACTAAATTCATACCTGTAATCAGCAACGCCCAAATTTATAGGGCAATATCGGTTTCTGTCAAAATTGTCTAAGTGTTCAAAAAATCTTACTCAGTTTAAGCCACTGAAAATTAGACTTTTTAGGGCTTTTTCTTTCTAAGCGGGTGGCGGGAATCGAACCCGCATTAATAGCTTGGAAGGCTATAGTTTTGCCACTAAACTACACCCGCAAAATCCAACCCTATAAATTTAACATAGCTTTTGAAAAAATTCAACCATTTAGTTGGAATTGGCAGGTTGGATGTCGATTTGTACAAACAAATTGCTTGAAGGTGGTTTTGTTCCATCGTTGTTTTTACCGGCAGAAAAGTTTTCTGTTTTGAAAACCTCGTTGAGAACTCGCTCGTATGTACTTTTTTCACTTTGCAGTGTTGCTGGTTCTATTTCTATAACTACAGCCCCTTTAAAGTTGCCATTTTGATCAATTTCTAAGCTAGCAAGGATCTGTGCAGGTTTAAGTTCGGAATCGCGGGGGAGAAAACTTGAGTCTAATTGTTTTGTGTTCCTACCGTTGTATTCAGCAATCAAGTCGGGTGGAGGATCTTGTACAACTCGTTTTGTTTTTATCAAGTTAACCATTTCGTCTCTAGGTAAACGAAGTACTACTGCTACCGATGCTCCCTGAGTCGAAGTTGGTGAAGTTTCTGGCGTGGGAGTAGGTTGAGTTTCCCTAGTTGGAGTTGGTGAAGTTTCTGGCGTGGGAGTAGGTCGAGTTGGTGAAGTTTGCTCTGGGAGAGTACGTGGAGTTTCCCTGTTTTCAGGTTCCGAAACTGGTGGATTTGATGGAACACCTGTTGGTAGTAGCGTTCCCTTTCCCAATTTGATTTCTTGACGTTGGTTCCAAGGGAGATTACCGACTGCAACTGTAGGTTTCGGTGTCGGTGTAGCTATAGCTGTAAGTTTCGGTTCCGGTTTCGGAACTGTTTGTTGTCTAAAAGGTTGGCTATTAGGTTGAGAGGCGTAAGTTCGGCTCTTTTGCTGGAGATTATCAGCAGAATTTATTGCGCCAAAATTTTGATTTATTGACGTAGTTCGTGCTGTTTGTGGTGAACGTGCTGGTACAGACTTTTGAACTGTGGATAGTTGCTTTGGTGAAACTGTTTTAGCTGTTGATTTTGTTTTGGGAGCAATGTCTATCAATTCAATGGGAACAGCAGATTGACTTTGCTGGGGAAACCACAGACTAAATGCATTAGATGAGCGCATCAGCCAGAACGCCAGCAAGTGCAGAGAGACTGAACCAATAACGATAGAAATCCACAAACCTGGTGGATCTGTGTGTCGCCTCCAGATTTTGGCTGGAATTGGAGTTTTGTCTGCAACCGATGGTGTCATATTATATAAACTGGATATGATTAAGCACTTTTACTCATTGCTAATGCTTTGAAATACCAATTTAAATTTTAGCGATTAACCATTACATCTGGTGTAACAGCAAAGGTCAAAACTGTTTCATCTACTCCTTTAAGTTCTAACGGACTACCTTTAGTAATTTCTTCTTCCTGCAAATAATCTGCCACAGCGGCAGAAACCAAGATCGTACCGGGAACAGCGGCAGCTTGCAACCTTGCAGCAATATTCACACTTGGGCCAATGGCAGTATAATCAGCACGTAGAGCGCTACCAAACATTCCCACAACAGCTGTACCTTGGTGGATACCGCACCGGAACTGTACGCTAGTAAGTTTGTCGCCAGCGAATACACCTTGGTCTCGCCAGCGCTGGTTCAAGTCAGCCAATGAGTGGTGCATTGCTCTTGCTGTATTGATGGCACGACGCACCTGTTCATTGGGGGTTAGTTCTTCCGGCGCTCCGTATAAAGCTAAAATAGCATCTCCCATAAATTTATCTACAGTGCCGCCATTGCCAAATACAACTTTGGTCATAACTTCTAAATATTCATTCAGCAACTCTGCTACTCGCCGTGATCTGAGAGTATTTGCTAGTTGTGTAAAACCCACAATGTCACTAAATAAAACTGTAATTAAGCGTGGTTCTGGGCGCAAATCTAACGTTAAATCTCCGGTTGCGGCTTTTTGCACCAACACAGCTGGCAAAAAGCGCTTTAACACCGATTCTGTTAGATAAGTATTTAACTCTAAGATGCGTCGTTCATTTTCTTTTAATGCTAAAAGATTCCGAACTTCCGCCAAAAGTTCTCGGTCATTGAATGGTTTTGCTAAATAAGCATCCGCCCCATGTTCTGTACCTTCGATGCGGGTTTCTTCGTCAACTTTTGCTGTTAGCAGAATGATTGGTGTTCCTTTCAATTTTTCTTCATTACGGATCATCTGAATCATCTCAAGTCCGCTCACCAAGGGCATCATTAAATCAGTCACAATCAAGTTTGGTATAATTTCCTTAGCGATCGCATACCCTTCAGAACCGTTACGAGCTGTCTGCACATGATACCCATTACGGCGGAAAATTTCTGATACATAGTTTCGCAAATCCGGGTTGTCATCTACAACTAAAATTGAGGAGCCAGCCGTGTGCGGGGGTTCCCCCTGTTGAGCGATCTGGCGTTGCTGAGTTTTAAGGGCTGAGTCTTCAGTATCAATACTGGGGGAAAAGTTTCTTGTAATATCTTCAATATTGTCTGTTGTTGATTCTACCAGTTCTAAATCAGCCAATTCTACGCTAGCGCGGCTTTTATTCAGTTCGATAGGCGTTTCTAGTACTTGCTGTGCGGGTAAATGAGCATTTCCAGTCACAAGCCATAAACTAAAGCTAGTGCCTTCACCGTAAACTGATTCTACAGTGACTTGACCGCCATGTAATTCTACCAATTCTTTAACTAAAGCTAAACCCAAACCACTGCCTTCATAAGAGCGGTTTGCTGAACCTTCAGCTTGGCGGAAGCGCTCAAATAGATAGGGAATTTGTTCTTTAACAATGCCAATTCCAGTATCTTGTACTTGCAATATGCAACGATCGCCCTCAGATTTTAGTCTGACATTGATCGTCCCACCTTCAGGAGTAAACTTCATGGCATTTGACAGAAGGTTGTAAATCACCTTGTCAAATTTTTCCATATCCAAGTATACCGTAGAACATTCATCTAACTGGGTGGCGAGATGTAATCCCTTTTTCTCACAGTAGGGGCGAAAAGACTCAACAATTTGGCTGACAAATTCGACTAAATCGCAGGGGCGGAAGCTAGGCTGCATTCTCCCCGCATCCAGACGTTGTAGATCCAGGAGTTGATTTACCAGTCGCAGCAGGCGGCGGGAGTTACGCAGGGCGATCGCACTTTGAGAGTAAGATAATCCCTCACCAGCCGCCACCGCCGACTCTAGAGGCCCTTGAATCAAGGTGATGGGTGTGCGAAACTCATGAGAGATATTTTGGAAAAATTCGGTTTTTTGTTTATCTAATTCCAGTAAGCGTTCAGCTTGTTCACGAGTCTTTTGATACAGGTGTGATTGCTGCACAGCGATCGCGGCTTGAGCGGCTACAGCTTTAGCCAAATCGATATCAGACGACAGCCATCGGCGGACTTTATTACCTTCATGTAGGGTAATACTACCGATACATTTACCATCAGCTAATAATGGCACAAACATTAGCGATCGCCCTGGCATTTTTAAAGACAAATTAAAACCCTGCACATCTGAGGGAGAATGGCTCACATTACCAATTACCACAGGTTCACGTGTCTGTAGCATTTGTTGAAGGATTGGATTCTCCTGTATAGATGCTTGAGAGTATGGTATTCTCTGGGTAAATAAGTTATTATTGGTACTTAAATTTTTGTCTAGAGATAACGATGCCTGGTTTGGGCTGTGCCTACGCAAATTTTCTGGATGTTGAAAACTGTCATACAAGCCTACACACTGAACAAACTCATCTTCCTCCGTCCACAGAGACAGAACGCAGCCATCGACTTGTAAGGCTTGCCCAAGTTGTTGGGTGATCGCCGCAAAGATATCTTGGGGGTCTAAACTAGAACGAATCGCGCTAGTAATCGTATTAATTAGGGCTTCTCGCTTGGCAAGGGCACGTACTTGTTCGTAAGCATAAGCTTGAGACAAAGCCAAGGCTGCCTGATCCGCTACCATCAACACTAGCTGCACCTCATCATCCCCCCAGAAGCGGGGCAGAGAACACTGGTGCAGTGCCAGCACTGCCATCAGTTCTTGTTGGCAGATCAATGGCACAACTAAACTAGAACAAATGTTAGCGGCAGCAAAAGCTTCCCCACGTTGACGCAGTTCGGGAGTATTACCCTGAATGCGATCGTCATCTATCACATCATTAATCACCTGGACTTCGCGGGTTTCCCATACCGTCTGAACCAAAAGAGGCTGAGGGGAAACAAGAAGATCGGGCGACTCAGAAACTCCTTTAGAGATAGGGGAGAGAGAAGGGATGGGAGACAGAGGGGAAAGACTTACTACAACTTCCTCTCTGCTCCTCTGCTCCTCTGCTTTTTCAGAAAGAGCCTTCTGATAAATAAATCCTTTATCCGCCAACTGCTCATCTTGGAAAGGACGTAACAGGCAAACATCCACCTCCAACATATGACCCACTGTATCTACAATTGCCTGCAAAATTTGCCGATAGTCTAAGGCACTGCGAATCGTATTTGTGACGGTATTTAGCAGCGATTCTTGCCGGAGTGTGCGGGTAAGTTCGCGGGTGCGAGCTTTGAGGACATTGTGGGTATCCAAAGCTTGGCGCACCACTGCTTTGAGTTCCTCTGCTTCCCACGGTTTAGTGACATATTTGAATACCTTACCAGCGTTGATTGCTTCCACCAGGTCTTCGACATCGGTGTAGCCAGTTAAAATAATCCGAATAATATCTGGATATTTAGTTGCTGTCAGGCTCAAAAATTCTGTACCGCTCATCATTGGCATCCGTTGATCGGAGATGATCACTGCCACCTCTCCCTCTTGATCCAGCAGATCCAGTGCCGCAGGGCCAGAGATTGCCCTCAGCACTTTATAGTCGCGATAGAAAGTGCGATAAAGCAAGTCAAGGTTGTCTGGTTCGTCATCGACAACCAAAATTTTAGGCTTACTGTTTGCTTGGGATTTCATGCACCGCGTTCCTGCTGCAACGGCAGTCGGATAAAGAATAATCTGATCAGGTAAAGATTTTTATAAGTCAGGTAAGAGCAGAGCATTTCGACCAATAATGCTATTTGGCTAAATGACTGCTGAGTGTAGGAGCGTTTCCTCACAGTAATTTGTCTCAATGGCTTGTGCCGATTACCGTTTACTTTAATGCAGTGTAATTGCTTTCATAATCAGTTTTAGGGTTACAGAGTCGATGATTGCTTGCCAAATCTCCTTTTACCTCCAGTGAGCAATGTCTCATACTACATACAGCGCTCATAGCTAGCTGAAAAATCCAGATGAAGCTGCATATTAAGTTTTCCCTCCACAGCAGTTTTACTAACATTTGCAGGTAAATTTTATTTATAGTAGTCATGGTAGAGTCAAAAATATTAAAACAATAGGATTTAAACCCTAAAGTATAGAATTAGACAAATGCCTCTTTCCAATTTAGCAATCAGAACTATCATTAACACAAGTGTTAGTGGTTAAAAAGTTGGCAATTGGGAATTAAATAATCTTACAGATTGTTGCCCCAGTAACTGTACAGCCTGTTCTTATGACCTAGTAACCCAGTAAGGTTAGTGTAACGGTAAATGCAAAAACAAGTTCAGTACTGCAACCAAAGGTGGTTTTCAACCAGAGTTTGCCATTAGTGTACTTACCTAACAATTTTGTGAGTGCTGCTCACAGACAGGTTATGCTATATTTTCTGCCCACTTACCTAAACCTGTACTACTTTAAAGATATTTTTGTGGTAAACGTACTAATCTCCTCTCTATCTCAAACAAGAGATATACTTGAACCTACTAAACTTAAGGTTAGAGATTTATGAAACTGTAGGTCAGTTCCATCTCCTGGACACCTCTTCAGTTTTCATTCAATTTAAATGGTGTCTGAAAATATTTAAGAAAATTTTCGTTGAATAAAATCAATACTAAACTAACCTTGAAATATCGGTTTTTTCACCCATACCACCAACAGCCAATCGACCCAGCTTCCTGCCAATTCCAAATTCGTACCGCCACACCTGCTGATTTGACTGGTGTTGCCCAAATTATTGCCGAAAGCTTTCACTCCCAAAATGGGATGTGGGGATGGGCTTTCCCATTGTTACGTCTGGGTATTTACGAAGACTTAAGGCATCGCATGGCATCACCTGCGCCTCGTCATGTTTGTTTAGTAGCCCTTGAAGCTACTGGTGTGGCTAATAACTTAGTAGGAACTGTAGAACTGGGTGTACGTTACAGTAATTCGTGGAGTCAGGTTGATATAGGTTTTCCTTACTTATCTAATTTAGCGGTTCACCCCAAATATCGTAGGTATGGTGTGGCTTCAGGGTTACTGACTAGCTGTGAAAAAGTTTCTCACGAGTGGGGATTTCAAGACTTATATCTCCATGTTTTGGAAAATAACCATCAAGCAAGGCAGCTTTATTTCAAGCTAGGATATCGGGTACATAAAGTGGAATCGAATTGGAATACATTTTTCCTCAAACGCTCAAGCCAGATGTTATTGCACAAGCACCTAACTTATGACTCCCCTATCTGATTTTTTTAGCAATTGTAAATTTTGATGTTGCGTAGTTTACCGCCGTAGGCATTGCTTTGAATAAAATCTGTCACCAATATCGGCAATTAAGTCAAACTAACCTAATTAAAAATCTAGCTCATCTTAACTAAGTATAACTAAATAACTGGGTAAAAACTAAAAAATGTGAATTTAAAAGCAACTTTATTAATTAAGTATATAGTTTTTGATAATTCTTTTTGAGGATATTTATTTATCCTTTTTAAGGATACTTATAGCGCTTCTCAGTTGAACTCAATACAGACCTAACCCCAGTTCCTTCCCTACAAGGTAAGCGGAGTAAGCCTCTTTGCTTTTAAAATAAAGGTGAGAGTGTATTGCATACAAACGATAAGCGCTATATTAGTTATATTAATAAAAATGTAATTTTGTTTGGATTCTTTAATTTATTATTAACAAATAATTTAAAGTGTTTGATATAGATAAATAAATGCATTATGATGGAAATGCTTTTAAATTACGATTAAAAAATAATCAACTCCTCATAACAACTTTGTAATTAAGATATTCATCTTTATAAAAACTTTAACAAAACACTCCTGTAGTCTGGAGACAAATGTAGTTATATCTCATAAAATATAATTACTCAATTACTGAACGATGCCTATTTATGCCTAGTCTTGGTTAAATTAACCTAAGACTGTTGATAATAAAAGAATTTAAAAACCTGATTTGACATAACAACTAGTTCCCTTTTGAAGTGCATAGTACTACCAAATTCGTTAAAAGTTTAAAAAACATGGATAGCGAAAAGCATCGACGCTATCAGACCTCTATGGTATCAACTTATTACCCTGAAACTAGTTTCCTTGAGTATGTTGTAATGCCAGATGAAACTGAGCAATCGGAAGGCTCGGATATTCTGACACGTTTGCATAGTGGAGAAGTTTTCATTGTCAATAGTCGTAGGCGAAATGGATTAATACTCTTTAAACGCTACCATGCAGAGTTTGCTGGGCCAGGGGCTGCCGTGGGTGGTGATTATGATTGTGATTGCCAAAGGGCACTGCCCATAGGCAATCTGTCTTTATTAACTCCCGAATCTAATGAAGAGCGCCAGAAGGCTTACTTGATTAGGCGACAGTGGATTCGATTGATTAAACAAATTACAGAAAACCCGGTGTCTGGGCAACGAGTTCAGAAGATTCTCGATCAATTTGAACAATATTTTCCACCGGAAATAGTGGCTCTTCTGCCGGATGTTGCCTTTGCTCTTTTAGTGGGTGTGCTGCCACAAACAGTCGCAATAGTACGCCGTTTAGGCAGCGAGGTAGACAGCCGATTTAATTACTGAGTGAATTTCTAAGATTCCAAATTTGCCAAAGTAGCTTGGACTCGATTTACAGTGCGGGCGTTTTCATCAGGAGTCCCTACAGTGATTCGCAATCCTCCGCTAATGTGTCGTACAAGAGTACCCAGTTTTCTAAGTTTCTGGTGGAAGGTTTTTAAAGCAGCATCTTGGGAATTAAAGGCGTTTTGTTGAAGACGCAGGTAAATAAAGTTAGCAGCACTTGCGGTAATTTGTAGTTCTGGTTGCTGGGACAAAATTTCGATGAGTTTGGCTCGTTCACTCAGGGTTTGGGGAATTGACTCCAGCAAGAGTGTACGGTTTTGTAAAGCAATTAATGCTGCTGCTATGGAAAAGCTGGGGAGATTGTAAGGTAAGCGAACTTTTTCTAAAATGGCGATCGCTTCGGGATGAGCGACGCAATAGCCAACGCGGAGAGATGCCAAGCGGAAAGCTTTAGAAAAAGTGCGTAATATCACCCAATTAGGGCGCTGTGCTAATTCGCCTACTAGGGTAGTTTGGCTGAATTCAAAATAAGCTTCATCAATGACTACCAAAATATGCTCTGGTAAACTTTTTAACCATACCAACTCTGCCGCAGTTAAGCTATTGGCAGTCGGCGAATTGGGATGCACGACGAAAACTACGCGAATAGGGGGATTTTGAGTTTGTTCGATCGCAGACTGTGCCGCGCTTAAGTCAATTTCAAAATTTGTTTCATTTCTACCCACCGCCACTACAGGAATGCCCAAAGTTTGTGCCAAAATTTTGTACATAGAAAAAGTGGGATTGGCAACTAGAATTGAACCTTCTCCTCCTAGACAGGTGGCGATTAATAATGAGCGGATTAGTTCATCTGAACCATTGCCAACAGAAATATTGGCAGCAGTATTAGAGAGCGAGAGGGCGGTTGATTCATTGACGTACTGTGCGATCGCATCCTTAAGTGTTTCATGTCCGCCATCGGGATAACGATTTGTTTCAATTACTTGCTGATACGTCCAAGCTAACTTCTGTTTTAACTCAGGTGGTAAATCGTAGGGGCTTTCATTTGTATCCAGCCGATCAAACTGTGTGGTAACAAAATCGGCTGTATCGCTACTGGGGTGAGGTTTATAAGCGGTGAATTGGGCTAAATCTGACCGGATGAAGGGAAGCATAATTTTGGTCATTGGTCATTAGTCATTGGTCATTGGTCATTAATCACAGGGTTAGTCAACAAATAACAAGTAATAAATTACTAAAGACATTGGTTATGTATGAGTTTAATATTTTACAGCTTCAAGGTAATTGGCAAAAGAGGCGAATTGCCTGCCAAATTTCTTCCATAACATTACCCAAGGCGTGATCACTGTCGAGTTCGACTAACTCCACCCAAGGACGCGAACGCGCAAAGTCACGACTGGCTTCGATGGGGATGACTTCATCCTTTTTTCCATGCAAAATCAGGGTGGAAATGGGACGTTGCAAAAGCTTTTCTTGGTATTGGGCAGCATTTATAACGAAATCGTAACTTAAAGGAATTGATCGCCTTTCTCCATAGTGGTAAATCATGATATATTTTTCTTGCTGCCAACGCTGTACCTCTTCATCCCCTAGCTTAGGCAACCAATGGGATAAAAACCCAAAAGCTGGTGCTAACAGCACGAGACGTTGTACTTGTAAATGTAGCTGACCCAAGTGGGCAGCTGTCAAACCGCCCAAACTAGAGCCAATGAGCGTTACCGGCGTAGAATCATTACTGAATTCGGCGGCAACTTGAGTAATTTGACGAGTGATTGTCAACTGGGAAAAATCGCCAGCATTCAAATCGGGAATTTTCAGTTTTGTCTGAATTTGAGTAAAGCGATCGCTTACATCCCTCGCTTTGGCAGATTTAGGACTAGAAGCAAAGCCGTGAAGATATATGTATTGCAAAGGTATAAATAGTTAGGAGTGAGGAGTTAAGAATTATTGAGTGTTGATAAATCTTTATTTATCAAACAGAATTCAGGAGTCAGGAGTCAGAATGGGCTAAACCTTAGCTATCCACTAACAGAATGAATTCTGTATGAGTGGCGGGTCTAAATCCCCCACTCATTGATTCTGACTCCTGTTAGCGATAGCGGGGCCATTAGCCCATTCTGGCTTCTGAATTCTTCTTCAACATTTGTTATGACTCACTTACAACTCTCCACTCCTAACTCTTATTACCGCATTGTGACAAATTCTTCGGCTGTAGAGGGATGGATACCAACGGTGGCATCAAAGTCTTTTTTAGTTGCGCCCATCTTCACGGCGATCGCTACACCTTGGATGATCTCAGCTGCGTTTGCACCAACCATGTGAGCGCCCAGAACTTTATCAGTGTGGCTATCAACCACCAACTTCATCATTGTCTTCTCTTGCTTACCAGTTAAACTATGGTACATGGCGCGGAAGCGAGTGTGATAAATTGTTACGGCATCACCGAGTTTTTTTCGTGCTTCGACTTCTGTCCAGCCGACTGTTGCGGCTTCTGGGGTGGAAAATATAGCTGTGGCTACAGTCTCATGATTGAATTCGCGGCGGTTGTTCCCGAATTCGCTATCGGCAAAGGCGCGACCTTCGCCAATTGCTACAGGAGTTAAATTAATTCGGTCAGTGACATCGCCAACAGCAAAAATATTCGGTTGACTAGTCTGACTATATTCATTGACTGCGATCGCATTTGTGCTAATGTATCCTGGCCCTTCTATAGAACTGGGAACGAGATCAACCCCAGCGTTTTCCAAACCCAGCCCATCTACATTGGGAGTTCGACCAGTCGCTACTAAAAATACGTCAGCAATTACTGGTTCTTGGTCTTCGCCTGATAAAGTCAGTTTAAACCCTTCTGGCACGCTTTCAACTGCTTTTACTACATTATTTTTAATCAGCCGAATTCCGTGGTTCGTCATTCCCTCTTCAATTTCTGTGCGAACGTCATCATCAAACCCCTTCAAAATTTTTTCACCTCTGGTAATTTGCGTAACCTCAGAACCCAAACCGCGCATAATACAGGCAAATTCCGTGCCAATATAACCAGCGCCAAGAATGACGATGTGTTTCGGTTGTTCTTTTAGATGAAACATTTCGTTAGAGGTAATGCCATATTCCATTCCTGGTAAATCTGGCTTGACGGCATACCCACCAACAGCAATTAAAATTTTATCGGCTGTAACTTTACGTCCATTAACTTCTACGGTGTGGGAGTCTACCAATGTGGCACGACTAGGAATTAGTGCGACTCCGGCTTTTTCTAAAGAGTTGATGTGTAGTTGCGAGAGTCGCCGAACTTCCTTATCTATAGATGTAATGAAATGTTCCCAGTCAAACTCCACATTACCCACTTTCCAGCCATAGCCTGCGGCATCACTGAACAGTGCGGGAAAGTGAGAGCCATAGACCATTAGTTTCTTAGGAACACAACCACGAATCACACAAGTACCGCCGACTAAATCATATTCAGCGATCGCTACTTTTGCGCCGTAGCTAGCCGCTCGTTTGGAAGCCGCCAAACCCCCAGAACCCGCACCAATTACAAACAGGTCGTAATCAAAAGTCATAAATTTATGTTCTCTTTAGCAACAAGTTATTTCCTGGGAACTTACACAGAAAACGTGATTGAACTATATAAGGATATCCGGTGAACCCTGTGTAAGTCCTGTCCTTGATTTAATCTAGCGTTAGCAGATGTTCTCTGGTCGTAGGGAATATCACTTTTTGCTTTGGTGAATGGAGAGGCAGGAACTAAAATTATGTGTCATGGTTCTGCCTTTGATGTCGGGCATAAGTCTATGCTACTGCGTTGGAGCAACTAAGTCCCACAGGACTTACGCAAAATTATCACAAAATGAACCGCGTTTGGCGATCGCAGAGCATCCTTACCCCCATTAGCAGTTTTATGTGCTTGGAGAGTTAGTTGGGGTGACGGGTGTAATCTCAGGTGGGATCACAGGTGTAATCTCAGTTGGGATCACAGGTGTAATCTCAGTTGGAGTGACAGGTGTGGTTTCAGGTGGAGTGACGGGTGTGGTCTCCGGTGGAGTGACGGGTGTGGTCTCCGGTGGAGTGACGGGTGGAATGACGGGTGGAGTGACGGGTGGGGTCTCCGGTGGAGTGACGGGTGTAGTCTCCGGTGGAGTGACGGGTGGAATGACGGGTGGAGTGACGGGTGGAATGACGGGTGGAGTGACGGGTGGGGTTTGAGTTGGGGTCTCAGTTGAAGTGACAGGTGGAGTTACGGGTGTGGTTGGAGTTGAAGTAACGGGTGTGGTCGGAGTTGGGGTAACGGGTGGGGTTTGAGTTGGGGTAACGGGTGGAGTTTCAGTATTATTACTAGGCGAACTTGAAGGACTAGGAGTTAGCTGCACAAAAGAGGGGTTTTCAATTACTCCCTCGCCTTCTATCGGTTGCTGGGCTTCCAAAGCCGCAGCAGTTTCGGCTTGAACACTGGTGATTGCAGGCTCAGGTGTAGGCTCAGGACTTTGCCTGTCCAAATCAAGTTCCCGAACCATCTCGCTCGTTTCATAAAAATTTCTCAGATCAAAATCATATAAATTCTGAAATTTCCCTTTAACTATAATCACCATTTGCCCTGCTTCTAGCACCTGAGTTTCAGAAGCTTCTTTGTTAGAAACTTCAATGCCGCTATTTGTCAGTGCACCCACAATTGTAGTGTCTGTTTGTTGGTCGTAGCGCACAAATAATGCTGAACCACGAATTGCTGCTGCTGCATTTGGTGTTCGTATGCGTGTTTGCCCCTGTCCTGGTGGGATGAGCAGTAGCACAGTTCCATTTAGCAGTTTAAACTCACGAGTCTTCGGCAAAAATTGAAATAACGCCTGTTCTCCAACCCGTGCTAAAGAGCCATCATTGAAACGCAAGTCTGCTAGGGAAGCTCGACCAGTTGACAACCCATCCCCAGGAGTCATTGCATCTGATTTGCGTGCAGGACGGCTCTTCGTATTATCTCTGGGTATGAGCTGCACTCGGTTGTGAAGGTTTTGAATCTCCGCTCGCGTCAGAGGAGTTATAGCAATTACCCGATTTGGCAAAGGCAGTACTATAACTCCCCATAAACTAATCACTAATAGTGGAAATGATTTATAAAACATAATTTGAGAATTTGCGAACTTCAACTAGTACCAAAAAAGTTAAAATTTAAAGCTGCTGCTAATTGTTACAGCGAGTTTATTCAGGTAAATTTATCTACATCTTAATAGTTTACATTTAATACATAAAATAGATAATAAGCTAGATACATAGTTTGTCTAAATTTTGATTATGAAATTGTATGTAATAAATTCTGGGGCAGATATCAAGTTAGTTGATATCAACAATTAAATTCCTTTTTAATCAGAGCAGCCACAGGGTTATGAGGTATGCGTGATCAGAAATTGTTAGGGATCTCTTGTATAGTGACTCATTGGCTGTATTTCACTAAAGTTGAGCATAAATTTGATCAGAGCATCTCAGTTTTGCAAAAAAATCTGAAAAGCAAGAATTTCAGTTTGTAGTTTCAGTATATACTTACAAAGCTAAGATAGATGCACTCAATTGTATCTTCTAAGTGGGAACTTCCGATATAACTTGTGGGTCTACATTTGCCAAATGCGATCAACGCAATCTAACCAGATGCGACTCAAAAACTGGAAAAGTTTGTTTTTTTGTACTTTGTTAGCGTCCAGTGGGGGAAGCTGGTGTTGCATTGGAGTAGATGCGGCAGAATCTGCAAATACAAATATTTGGCGTTTTAAGAATTTAGTAAATACACAGGTAACTCATAAGCCATGTCAGAAGGTGGCACAAAAGGCAATTAACTCTTTGTGCAAGCAGTCCAGTGAGTCGCAGAATTTAGACTCTCAGATGCCGTTAAATATGGCACAGCAAACACCAGAAACTACTCAAACTCCAAACCCAACCGAAGAAGTTGAGGATACTGAAAAGCAAAATAACTTGCCACATCTAGAAGTGCAGCCAACTGATTTGCCTACATCTTCTCTAGACTCAAGAGAGGAACTGTTGAATGCACCTGAGATAAATTATTCCCAAAGGCTAGAGAGACTAATGCAACTACTGCGATCGCCAAAACAGCCACCTGAATCTGATAGCGATCGCGAATTGGGGTTGCGTGTGCGGTTAAAACCCCTAGAACAGCCTGTTTTTCCACTAATAGAAAAACCTGTAATTAAGTTTAAACCTATAGGCTATCTACAAGCCCGTGTAGGCTACTTCCAAACAAGTAACATTTTTTCCTCAAATGATAGTCCAATAGAAGATGGTTTAATTATTTCTGGATTGACGTTAGCCTCTGCATATTTACCTTTAGGATCTAAGACTTATTTAAATGGCTCAATTGATGGCAACCTAATTCGTTATCTAAATCAGTCACAATACCATTACAACCAAGTAAGATTTAATCTCAGTATCTACCAGCAGCTATCACGGCGAATGTATGGAGAAATCAGTTGGAGGAATCAACAGTTATTTTTTGCCAACAACAGCGATCGCCCTGATAGTTTTAAAGCAGGCGATCGCTTTTTCAGCGAAAATTCCCTGCAACTGTCTTTGAGACGGCGCGATCCCCTAACTCCAAAGTTAACGCTAGATAGCTTCTACGAATTAAATGTAGATTTTGCTGATCCCCAAAGTCGTAGTCGGATAATCAATTCCTTCTGGGTTTCTCTAAACTATTTCTGGCAAAAGCCTCTCCAGGTTGGTATTAACTACCAGGTAAACTTTTCGGACTTTACACAGCGCGATCGAGAAGACCAATTTCATCGGCTTTTTGGTCACTTAAATTACCGAATATCCGATACCAGTAATCTGAATGTGCAGGCTGGAGTAAGTTTAGGTAGTTCAACCGTAGAAAATATTGATTTTGATGGCTGGTTCTTCAGTATTAATTACAATTTGCAATTAGGTCAGTTTTGAAATTAGTCATTTGTCATTTGTCCTTTGTCCTTTGTCAAAAACCAATGACCAATGACCAATGACTAATAACTAATCCACTCACTCCAGCTACCAGCATAAAGTTTACCCTTGCTAATGCCGGCTAATTCTAAAGAAAGTAAATTTACACAAGCAGTAACGCCAGAACCGCAATAAACCAAGATTTCCTCGGCTGTTTCTAACTTCTCCCACCGACGGCGTTGTTCTGGTTGTGGAAGTAGATAGCCGGAAGAGTCTGTAACTTCTTGCCAAGGATAGTTAACGGCACCAGGGATATGTCCAGCTATTTTATCAATTGGCTCTCGTTCACCTCGGTAGCGATCGCTTTCTCGTGAATCTAGCAATACTACTTCTGGTTGATCTTTCCGACTTTTCACTTCTGTAATATCCACCACCTTTTCTGTTTGTAATTGAGGTATAAACTTACCCATCCGGGGGTGAGGAATGACATCCGTAACCGGATACCCAGCTTTTTGCCATCCAGCAAAGCCTCCATCCAGTACCGCTACTTGCTCATGTCCTAGATAGCGCAACAGCCACCATAGACGAGCCGCAAAAGCGAAGCGTGAATCATCATAAGCAACAACTAGAGTTTTTTGATAATTTACTCCAATCGCTGCAAATTTGTTAGCGATATCATTGGGGTTAGGTAAAGGATGTCTGCCGCCATGCTTACCTACTGGACTGGAAAGATCCTGATTCAAATCTAGATAATACGATCCCTCTATATGACTTGTTTGGTACTGTTGGTGTCCTAGTTGGGCATCGGCTAGAGAAAAGCGACAATCCACAATAACGACTTGCGAATCTTCTAGATGTTCAAACAGCCAAGCTGACGAAACAACAAATTTGGAATTGGGCATTGGGAATTATTTAGAGGATTTATACAACTGGCACAAATACGATTTATTACTACGTTTGTGGCTAGTTAGTGGTGGCGGTATCATCAGTTGCGATCGCGCTAATCAGGTTTTTGTCGAGTAGGATGACGTTACCAATATGGAAGTATCCGAAGTGATAATAGCTGAAGAATAATCTGACATGATCGCTCGTAGGTTAGGTTGAGGAACGAATACTAAGTAACTATGGCAACTTTGAGTATACGTAATTTAGAAATGCGATCGCCTAGCATTCCCGAAAGTAAATTGTTTTTGGTGTGGAACTAATCTAATTTTCCAGCTTGTAATTGCTGCACTCGCTCTACTGTTAAGCCTGTAATTATTGCTACGATTTCCACTGATATACGGCACCTTTTTTTTCCCAACTCGTGATAATTTGCATATATTCCTCCTCTTGGTCTAATCCCATTGTACTTATTGCTGCTTTAAAGGTTTGTTCTTCTGTTTCATTTAAGTTCAAATAAGTGTCAATAAAACCAGAAATCAGTTGCATCCTTGCGGGGTATAATCTGAAAGTAGTTAATAGCCAAACATTCCGCCTTGACTTGCGGACGTTCTTCTGGTGAAATATTCATTTTTGCCATAAGTGCTGCGGCAATAGGGTTTTGTTGGATTAAATAATCTCGCCAACTAATTCTATTTAATTGAATTGCTGCAAATTGAAACTTGAGTACGTCTAAATTGGGAAATATAATGCTATGTGTTTTTGGTTCTGGTCGTAGCGGTTCATCAAAGGAGAAGATGACGACAGGGTAAATTGGTAAATCGGATTTTTCATAAAGTCTGGCAAAGTATTTAAACATCCGTTTAGCAAAATCTTGCTGTGTATAAGATTGAGCCTCAATATGGATTAAAAAGTAAGTTTCTTTTTCTTGATATTTTACTTTTACCAGTAAATCGATTATTTTCTCTTGTCAAACAACTGAAACTATTCTCCCAGCTAGCTTAAAATTCTGATTTCCAGATACTTAGGCAAGGAGTCTTTACGAGTCAAATAGCTTATTTTTATGATAGTATTTAACATTACATACCACTTAGACTTAATTCAGTATTGCTAGGTGTATTTGAGTAAGTAAGAACATATATATTTAGTGATTATCAGAAAGATTTGAAACTCAAAACCCTATACCTGAATGAATGCAAGCATTGATACTGTTTTCTAGTGTCTTTAAATTTAAAAAGCTCCGTAAAAACCCTGATTTAAGATTTATGCTAAGTTATCATACTGGAGTTATGTGCAAAAAAATGACAATAATATACCCTTGCTCGTAATATAAAAAATGTATGCTGCAAAACTCAGATAGACAGGTTGACATGAGATAATGCTTAATCCCTATGGCAACTCTAGCTCAGATACAGTTGAATACTAAATTTATTTTTGAAATCTGACACTGTTAACTTGTGCAAAAACTTGGAGTGCCTTTGTGATTCAATGGAAATCCAACTGTATAGACTTTATAGAACAAATTGTTAATGGGTCAAACCCGTTTAGCAAAGTGAACAACATCGCTTCAAATCATGCCGTAGGCTCGCAAAATACTGAGGGTTATCTCAAGAAGACCTTATGCTTGAAAATTAAGCAAGGAGTGCCTTCTTGGATGGAAGCTGATATTAATTGTGGTGATGAGTCATTGGTTTCTAGGACACTACAAGCCAAAAATTATAAAGTGAATGGGTTTGATTTAGAGCCGCCGAAGGTTTTAGTAGTTGACGATCATGCTGCCAGTCGGATGACTGCTGTTGCCCTCCTGGGAAGGGAAGGATACGAAGTGATTGAGGCGGATAGTGGTTCCATTGTTATAGGATTAGTAACGCAAAAACAACCAGATTTGATTTTGCTGGATGTGATGATGCCAGGAATGGATGGATTTGAAGTCTGCCAATTGCTCAAACAGGATGAGCAAACCAGGCTAATCCCAGTGATTTTTCTGACGGCCTTAAATGACAGGCGATCGCGCATTCGGGGAATTGAAGTTGGAGGAGATGATTTTCTCACCAAACCCTTTGATCGTGTGGAACTGGCGGCGCGTGTGAAGTCTTTGGTACGGCAGAAGCGTCTAAACGAAGACTTAGATCATGCCGAACAAGTCCTATTTTCCATTGCCATGTCGATTGAAAGTCGTGATCCCAATACAGGTAATCATTGTGAACGGCTGGTAAAATGGGGGCAAATTTTTGGTGAATACCTTAACCTCTCACGCTACCAAATTCGAGATTTAAGGTGGGGTGGTTATCTTCACGATATTGGTAAAGTGGGTATTCCCGATGCGGTGCTGCTGAAAACAGGCAAACTCACCCCCGAAGATTGGCAAATCATGCAGCAGCACGTTTTGATTGGCGAAAAAATCTGCCAGCCACTACGCAGTATGCAGGGTGTAATTCCAATTATTCGTCATCACCATGAACGCTGGGATGGCTCAGGCTATCCTGATAGACTGAAAGGGGATAATATTCCTTACCTAGCGCAAGTATTTCAGTTAATTGATATCTACGATGCCCTCACCAGTGAACGACCTTACAAAAGAGCTTTTACCACAGAGGAAGCACTTTCACTGATGCTAGAAGAAACTAATTCGGGTTGGCGCAATCCTCAATTAATGCAGCAGTTTACCGAGTTTATTCGCTCTCACCAGAACAAAGAGTTTTAAGTAATTGATATTTCTGTCTTTTATGATTAGCTGGTATGATTTGAGCCGACATCTCAAAGTACCAATGGCATTAATCACAATTTTAGAGATAGCCGATAGCTAATTATGGTAGTTGTAGCAATTCTAGCTGCGGGACGCGGCACACGGATGAAATCACACTTACCCAAAGTTTTACATTCTTTGGGTGGGCGATCGCTAGTAGAGAGAGTTCTTGCAAGTGTAGAACCACTTTCACCCTCACGGCGAATCGTGATTGTGGGGTATCAGTCCGAGGAAGTCAAAGCCGCCATGCATTCAATTCCCAGTTTGGAGTTTGTCGAACAGACTGTGCAACTGGGTACAGGTCATGCCATCCAGCAATTACTTCCTCACTTGGAAGATTACACTGGGGATTTACTGATACTTAACGGCGATTTACCGTTGATACGGAGCGAAACCCTTGAGCAGATGTTACAAACTCACGCCCAAAATCAGAATGCCGCTACCATTCTCACCTCGCATTTACCTGATCCCACAGGCTACGGGCGCGTCTTTTGTAACGATGAAAATATTGTGCAGCAAATGGTCGAACACAAGGATTGTACTACTGCCCAAAGACAAAATCAGCGGATTAATGCTGGGGTTTACTGCTTTCGCTGGCCAGATTTGGCCAAGGTGTTACCCCACCTACAGGCAAACAATGCCCAAAAAGAATACTATCTCACCGATGCCGTGACTCAGGTGGGACGAGTGATGGCAGTGGATGTTGGGGATTATCAAGAAATTCTCGGTATTAACGATCGCCTGCAACTGGCAACAGCAGCCGAGATTTTGCAAAGGCGAGTCAAGGAAAAATGGATGCTGGCGGGTGTCACCCTCATCGATCCCACAAGTATCACCATTGATGATACGGTAGAATTACAGCCGGATGTAATTATTGAACCTCAAACTCACCTGCGGGGAAATACGGTGATTCAAACAGGAAGTCACATTGGTCCGGGGAGTTTAATTGAAAATAGTCAGTTGGCTGAAAATGTCACGGTGCAGTATTCTGTGGTCACAGATAGCATTGTGCAAGCCGGAAGCCGCATTGGCCCCTATGCTCATTTGCGTAGTCAGGTAGAAGTGGGTGCTGGTTGCCGTGTGGGGAATTTTGTGGAATTAAAAAATACGCAATTAGGCGATCGCACGAATGCAGCACATTTATCATATATAGGTGATACCGTTGTCGGCAATCAGGTGAATATCGGTGCAGGGACAATTACCGCCAATTATGACGGCGTAAAAAAACACTGTACCAAAATAGGCGATCGGACTAAAACTGGTGCCAATAGCGTTTTAGTTGCTCCACTCACCTTGGGAGATGATGTTTACGTGGCTGCTGGTTCCACTGTGACAGAAGATGTCCCTGATAATTCTTTGGTGATTGCTCGTAGCCGTCAGGTTGTGAAACCAAGTTGGCGCAAGAATCGGTAATAAAGCCATAATCAAATTATCCAAGCGCCCACTTTTTGATGATAGTGAGCGCTCCAGACTTCTGTCTTGATAAAACTTATGTTACGGATATAGCAGTCCTAAATCATTTGTGAAAAGTTCTTTTTCTGGTGTTGCAGAGATTCCCGACCCCATACCCCACAAAAAAGAATAAATTATCTTAAAGTCTTATCAAATAAATACTTTGGTTATTGAGTACTTTATTAATACATATTAATAGATGCAGGATTTCGGATGAGATATTAATAGATGCAGTATTTATTTACAGCAGTTTTCATGTATTTAAACCCCTACCGCGTGGTCTATTTACCTGAAAATAGCTGTAAGAGGTTGTTTGAAAAGTGGTTTGTTGTGCTTTTAATCGAATTATTACCCCCCTTATAAAGGGGGGAAACAATAAAAAAATTCGGTTCCCTCCCCTTATAAAGGGGAGGGTTAGGGTGGGGTAACAACATTTGATACGTCAATCATGACTTGTTCATTCATCCTCTAAAGTTAATTTTGCATTGGAGGTTTTCGGTTCATGCACCAAAGCTATTTTTAGGTAATCCCCCTCATAACAGCTATTCGTGTTCACTGATTTCCTAGCTCTGGCTATTTCTAATTCTTCTAGTCACACGTTCTGAATAATACAGTTTAGAGACTGGGACAAAAAACAAATTATGAACAAAACCTTTGCAACTATCGACGGGAATGAGGCTGTTGCCCGTGTTGCTTACAAATTAAATGAAGTAATTGCCATTTATCCTATCACCCCCTCTTCAGCAATGGGTGAATGGGCAGATGCTTGGTCAGCAGAAGGTCATCCCAACCTTTGGGGAACTGTTCCCAGCGTCATGCAGATGCAGAGTGAGGGGGGAGCCGCCGGTGCTATGCATGGGGCATTACAAACAGGTTCCTTGAGTACCACCTTTACGGCATCTCAGGGATTATTGTTAATGATCCCCAACTTCTACAAAATTGCCGGTGAACTGACTAGCGCCGTGGTTCACGTTGCAGCCCGCTCTCTGGCGACTCACGCACTATCAATTTTTGGCGACCATAGCGATGTGATGGCAGCTCGTGCTACTGGTTTTGCTCTACTGTGTTCCGCCTCGGTGCAAGAAAGTCAAGATTTTGCTCTCATCGCCCATGCTGCTACCCTAGAGGCGCGAGTCTCGTTTATGCACTTCTTTGATGGCTTCCGTACTTCTCATGAAGTGCAGAAGGTCAAACTGCTTTCAGATGACGATTTGCGATCGCTTATCCACGATAACCTAATACTCGCTCACCGCAGCCGTGCCCTTACCCCAGATCGTCCAGTATTGCGCGGTACTGCCCAAAACCCTGATGTCTACTTTCAAGGACGTGAAGGCGCTAACCCTTACTACAACGCCTGTCCTGAAATTGTCCAGCACATCATGGATCAATTTGGAGAACGCACGGGAAGGCATTACCAAATCTATGAATATTACGGAGCCAGCGATGCCTCGCGCGTTATCGTTCTTATGGGTTCAGGCTGCGAAACCGTTCATGAAACGGTAGATTATCTTAATGCCCGTGGTGAAAAAGTTGGTGTGGTGAAAGTGCGACTTTACCGCCCCTTTGATGTCCAAAAGTTTGTTGCAGTATTGCCAACTAGTGTACAAGCGATCGCTGTTCTTGACCGCACCAAAGAACCAGGTAGCGCTGGGGAACCGTTGTATTTAGATGTCGTGGCTGCTATCCATGAAGCGTGGGGAGATAAGAGAGCAGGGGGCAGGGAGCAGGGGGCGAAACTTCCCCTCTTCACCCTGCCCCCTGCCCCTCTGCCTAAAATTATTGGTGGTCGTTACGGTCTTTCTTCTAAAGAATTTACTCCGGCGATGGTGAAAGGCATTTTTGACAACCTTGCTCAAGTTAAGCCGAAAAATCACTTTACTATTGGGATTAATGACGACGTTACTTACACTTCTCTAAACTTTGACCCCAATTTCTCTACAGAATCGGATCATGTCCTTCGGGCAATGTTCTATGGGTTGGGTGCTGATGGCACTGTTGGGGCTAACAAAAACTCTATCAAGATTATTGGTGAAGAAACCGACAATTACGCCCAAGGTTACTTTGTCTATGATTCTAAGAAATCTGGCTCGATGACCGTTTCTCATCTGCGTTTCGGTAAAGAGCCAATTCGCTCTACTTATCTAATTAACCAAGCCAACTTTATTGGCTGTCATCACTGGGGATTTTTGGAACGCATAGATATTTTGAAGGCTGCTATTCTTGGGGCGACTTTACTGCTTAACAGTCCTCATGATGCAGATACCGTCTGGGAAAATCTGCCTCTGAAGGTGCAGCAGCAAATTATTGACAAGCAGTTGAAGTTATATGTGATTAATGCTAGTCAGGTCGCCCGTGAAAGTGGCATGGGCGGAAGAATTAATACTATTATGCAGGTATGTTTCTTTGCTTTAGCGGGTGTATTGCCACAAGAAGAAGCCATCGCTAAAATCAAACAAGCGATTGACAAGACTTACGGGAAAAAAGGCGCAGAAGTTGTCCGCATGAACTTGCAAGCTGTAGACAACACCTTAGAAAACTTGCATAAGGTAGCTGTACCACAGACAATCAACAATCCAAAATCTAAAATCGTTCGACTGAGTGAAGTTGAAGTCCAAAATCCAAAATTGCTAGACTCCGCCCCCGAATTTGTGCGGGATGTTCTGGGCAAAATCATGGTGTGGGAAGGAGATGACTTACCTGTTAGCACACTACCAGCTGACGGCATATTTCCCGTAGGTAGTGCCAAGTGGGAAAAACGTAACGTTGCCGAAGAGATACCTGTGTGGGAGCCGAATGTCTGCGTTCAATGTGGTAAGTGCGTGATGGTTTGTCCCCACAGCGCCATCCGTGCAAAAGCTTATCAATTAGATGAGTTAGTCAATGCACCAGGAACTTTCAAGTCAACTAATGCCAAAGATAAAGACTTTGCTAATCAAAAATTTACCATTCAAGTTGCCCCAGAAGATTGCACAGGATGCGCCATCTGTGTAGATATTTGCCCTGCCAAAAATAAATCTGAGCCATTATTTAAAGCGATTAATATGGCACAACAGTTGCCATTGCGCGAGGATGAACGGAAAAACTGGGATTTTTTCTTAAGTTTGCCCAATCCTGATAGACGATCGCTAAAATTAAATCAGATTCGCCAACAACAACTGCAAGAACCTTTATTTGAATTCTCTGGTGCTTGTGCAGGTTGTGGTGAAACACCTTATTTAAAATTATTAACACAATTGTTTGGCGATCGCGCCGTCATCGCCAATGCTACAGGTTGCTCTTCAATTTATGGTGGCAATCTCCCCACCACTCCTTGGACAACAAACGCCCAAGGACGCGGCCCCGCGTGGTCTAATAATTTATTTGAAGATAACGCCGAATTTGGTTTTGGCTTCCGCCTTTCCTTAGATAAACAAGCCGAGTTTGCGGCGGAACTATTGCAAAAGTTGGGGAGTGAAATAGATGAGAACCTTGTTCATTCCATTCTCAAAGCTGAACAGAAGTCTGAGGCTGATATTTGGGAACAGCGCGAAAGAATAGAACTATTGCATCAGAAGTTAGATGAAATCCTAACTCTCAACCCCAATCTCAAATCCAAAATCCAAAATCTAAAATCCCTTGCTGATTACTTAGTGAAAAAAAGCGTCTGGATTGTTGGCGGTGACGGTTGGGCTTATGATATCGACTTTGGCGGCATCGATCATGTGATTGCTAGTGGTCGAAATGTCAATATCCTAGTGATGGATACAGAAGTGTATTCCAACACAGGCGGACAATCTTCTAAAGCTACGCCACGAGCAGCAGTTGCTAAATATGCCGCCAGTGGCAAGCCTGCGCCTAAAAAAGACTTAGGTTTGATTGCCATGACCTACGGAAATGTTTATGTAGCGAGTGTAGCCCTTGGTGCTAGAGATGAACATACCCTCAAAGCATTTCTAGAAGCAGAGGCTTATGATGGCCCATCATTGATTATTGCTTACAGCCATTGCATCGCCCACGGCATTAACATGACTACAGGAATGAATCATCAGAAAACTCTGGTAGAATCAGGTCGTTGGTTGCTATATCGGCATAATCCAGAGTTGCTTAAACAGGGTAAAAATCCTTTGCAATTGGATATGCGATCGCCTACGCAACCTGTAAAACATTCGATGTATCAAGAAAATCGCTTCAAGATGCTCACCAGGAGCAAACCCGAATTAGCAAAGCAGTTGTTAGAACAAGCGCAAGCCGAAGTCGATGCACGTTGGCAGATGTATCAATATTTGGCAAAACGCGACACTTTCTAAACATCTACCTAAATTTTGTGATAAACATCACGATTTTGGTAATAAACATCGCAATTTTTATGACAAAAGCACGATTTTGGTAATAAACATCACGATTTTTGTGGCAAAGTTGCAATTTTGATTATAAATATCACCCTTTTTATGACAAAGTTGCAATTTTTCTTACTAACTCTATGGTTGAGCGTGAGTTCGACAAATCTCTTCCTGCCTTAAACTAAAGTTAAAGTCTGTCTCTCTCCAATTTAGAGAGGGAAGGTTTTGCGTGGTAAAATTACGGAGAGGTCTTTGCTAAAATAACGCCCAGCCTATTAACAAGGTTTAGAGCTTCATAAGAGTATTTAAGTGATTTAACGGCTATCAAAGTAATTTTTGTTTACAAAGTAAAATCGGTTAACTAGCTGACACCAAAAAACCGCTATCAATACAATTCGTAATTGATTGTCAGCTTTGTAATTCGTGAATAAAAACTAACACTGGAGAAGTGATGGCAAATTCAACTTTTAACGTTTCCGATCTCAACGGCACTAACGGCTTTGCCATCAACGGCATCAATGCAGGTGACGAATCAGGCAGTTCCGTCAGCAGTGCGGGAGACATCAACGGCGATGGTATCGATGACCTGATTATCGGGGCATTTCTGGCCTCCCCCAACGGCAAGTATTCAGGACAGAGCTACGTGGTGTTTGGTAGCAAGGGGAGAATTGAAGCCCAACTCAACCTCTCCACCCTCAACGGCACTAATGGCTTTGCCATCAACGGCATCAATACAGATGACTTTTCAGGCGCATCTGTGAGCAGTGCGGGAGACATCAACGGCGACGGCATCGACGACCTGATTATCGCGGCATCGGGTGCCTCCCCCAACAGCATCGCCAACTCCGGGCAGAGCTACGTAGTGTTTGGCAGCAAGGGGGGAATTGAAGCCCAATTCAACCTCTCCACCCTCAACGGCACTAATGGCTTTGCCATCAACGGCATTAATGCACGTACCCTATTAACCATCTCTGTGAGCAGTGCGGGAGACATCAACGGCGACGGCATCGACGACCTGATTATCGGGGCACCAGGTGCCTCCCCCAACGGCTCCTACGACTCAGGGCAGAGCTACGTGGTGTTTGGTAGCAAGGGGAGAATTGAAGCCCAACTCAACCTTTCTACCCTCAACGGCACTAATGGCTTTGCCATCAACGGCATCAATGCACTTGACATTTCAGGCTTCTCTGTTAGCAGTGCGGGAGACATTAACGGTGACGGCATCGACGACCTGATTATTGGGGCAGCAAATGCCGACCCCAACGGCAAGTATTCAGGGCAGAGCTACGTGGTGTTTGGCGGCAAGGGGGGAATTGAAGCCCAATTCAACCTCTCTACCCTCAACGGAACTAATGGCTTTGCCATCAACGGCATTAATGCAGGTGACAATTCAGGCTCATTTGTGAGCAGTGCAGGAGACATCAACGGCGACGGCATGGACGACCTGATTATCGGGGCACGAGGTGCCGACCCCAACGGCACCTACAACTCAGGGCAGAGCTACGTGGTGTTTGGCAGCAAGGGGGGAATTGAAGCCCAATTCAACCTCTCTACCCTCAACGGCACTAATGGCTTTGCCATCAACGGCAGCATTAATGCACCTTTCCTAAACAAGACCCCTGTGAGCAGTGCGGGAGACATCAACGGCGACGGCATCGACGACCTGATTATCGGGGCACCGGGTGTCAATGTCGACCCCAACGGCTCCTACAACTCAGGGCAGAGCTATGTGGTGTTTGGCGGTAAGAATATAGGCAGTGGCAGCACCATTAACCTGACGGGAACTCCTGGCACAGATACCCTTGTAGGCACAGCCAGCGACAACATCATCGACGGCAAAGCTGGTAATGATACCCTTACAGGTAAAGGTGGTCAAGATAAATTTGTGTTTCTCTTGGGGGATGGCAATGACATTATCACCGATTTTGGTGGCGTTGGTAAAGGCTCAAACCCATCGGCAACGGTGATTGCTAAAGTGGACACGCTGCAATTTACAGGTAATGGCTTAACTGCCCGAAATCTGCAATTAACTCAAAGTGGCAACAACTTAGAAGTCACCTTTGAAAATGTAGCTAACACCAAAGTCACTCTGCAAAACTTCAAACTAGAAAACCTGGATAACCTGCCAGCATTTTATTTCAGACCTGCACTCGGCAATATTTTGTTTAATGGGCAAACCAGCATCAGCGACAGCTTTGATGTGATTAATGCCAACTCCACTCAAACTAGCATTTTCAACAAAAACACTGTCACCTTCTTCAATGACTTAAACAATAACATCGCGGGTTTAGATAAATCCAACGATGTAATTAATGGTCAAGGAGGTAACGACATTATCGATGGCTTGAGTGGCAACGACCTGCTGCGGGGCGGTGCTGGTAATGATACTCTTATCGGTGGGGCTGGTAATGATACCCTTGTCGGTGGCGCGGGTGCTGACAAATTCCTTTATGATACTAATGCTCCCTTTGCTAGTGCTGCTGTTGGTGTAGATACCATTAGCGACTTTAACAGTTCTCAAGGTGACAAGATTGTACTGGATAAAACTACCTTTAATGCGATCGCTTCTACTGCGGGAACTGGTTTTAGTAACGCCAGTGATTTTAAAATAACTTCTTTAGGGGGAGCTAGCAGTGGTGTGATTATCTACGATGCTGTGAGTGGGCAGCTGTTCTACAACTCTAACGGCAGTGCGGCTGGTTTTGGCAGTGGCGGTTTATTTGCAACTCTCACTGGTGCGCCCACTCTCGCCGCATCAGATTTTGTGTTGCAAGGGTAGTTTGCTCAAAACATGGAAGGCCAAGCTTAGAATACGAAACATTGAGTTGGAAACCTTGAAGCTTTTATTATGTTTAGTAAATTACTTGTGTCAGGGACTTCTAAAAAATAAATCATCCAAAATTATTTGTACATTTGTCGGGGCGTATTGCACTACGCCCCGACAATGGGATACTTTTTTAATTGGAAATCCCTTACTGCGTGACCTCTCCTCCAACGCTTCCCCTAGTAGCTACGGTGTAGACACAAGTCTTTTGACCTGCACCTTTGTTGCATCGACCTACATCTTTATTGCATCGACCTACATCTTTATTGCATCGACTTGCATCTTTATTGCATCGACCTGCACCTTTGTTGAATCAACCTGCACCTTTGTTGCATCAACCTGCATCTTTGTTGCATCAACCTGCACCTTTATTGCATCGACCTGCAAAAATTAATTTACCCTACGTTACGCAGTAACTTTAAAAGGTTTGTGTGTACACCGTAGGCATAATACCATTTCACACAAACCCCGATACATATAGATTTCTCGCAGGGGCAATTCATGAATTGCCCCTGCCAACGTATTCGTATCATTATTAAAGTGAAATGGTATAAGTTCTAGAATTGTCGAACCTAATATCATTTACTCTCGGTTATTTAGATAAACGAGTCATTTCAAACAATTGCTGGGCATTACTTCCTAAAAAAGCATCGAAAAGTATTTGCTTTCCAGGTTCCACCTCTACTAAATAGCGCTGGGCAATTTCATAATAGGCGTAAGTCCAAGGGATCTGAATTTCTGCGCCACTGTTATCATCTAATACTGTCACCATTGACCTTACTGCTTGAGTTGCAGTTTGCCGCAAACCACAGGCAACATTTCCCTCTATCTCTGCTTTCATCGGTACACCCAGGTTAGTCAAACCAGCGGCGGTAGTCTCAATGTCTGGATATTCTGGAGTATTCTGTTCGTTGACATAGCCGGTAAAATGGTTGACAGCATATCCATGCAGCAACACCCAAGCCCCATACTGAGTAACTTGATTAACCTCTTCGACAACAGAACGCTGGGGAGGTAGCCAAGGGCGGGTAAAAACTTGCTGGAGTTGTTTGGCAATGGTTTCAATATTCCCGTCTTTTTGTAGAAGAGTCAGGGGTAAGGTCAGCTCCTCTGGGATTGAAGATATTGTTTTAGAGATGAGTTGAGCAATATTAGTAGGCAATTCATCGACAATCAACTCGCTGATAAACAGTTTGGGTAAGTTAAATTCCTCTTGCTGTGGATGACGATAATAACGGGCATATAAATGGGTTTGAGCAAAATTATACTCTCCGGCAGCGACGTAACCTAAAGCTTCTGCAAGTTGTCCAAGGTAGTCAATTCCCAAATTAACTTTACCCTGTGGAGTATCCACTAATAAACGCAAAGACCGAAAAGCGATGTGGTCGTTGGCGAGAGTTCCACCCGCAGATGTAATCATTTGCTGGTAGGTGCGGGCATGACTTACTCTGGTGCTGTATTCTTGCCAAAGTAGTTTCCATAGATGAAGGGGTATTTCGGGTTTCATGGGTTAATTTTTCTCACGCAGAGGCGCAGAGGCGCGGAGTGTTTTTGGGTGGGGTTACAATATGTCTGAGAGAATCTGGAGGGCAATTTGAATTTGGTCGCTGTCGATAACTAGAGGTGGACAGAAACGAATTGCTGCTTTACCGCAACCTAGCAACAATAAACCGTTTAAGAAGGCTTCTTGGATAATGCGATCGCGCAATATATAATCAAGATTGCCCTGTTCATCCAATAAGTCCACCGCAACCATCAAACCTTTACCTCGTGGCAAGGATACTCTAGGAAATCTTTGATGCAACTGAGTCAAACTAGCTTGTAATAATTCTCCCATTTGGGTAGCGTTGGTCATCAAATCACTTTCTAGCAGTCGCAGAGTAGCAATACCGGCGGCACAAGCTACGGGATTACCGCCGAATGTGGTAGCGTGAGAACCAGGAGGCCAAGTCATTAACTCTGGTTTAGCAAGTATCGCTCCTAAAGGCAAACCACTGGCGATACCTTTGGCTGTAGTAATAATATCAGGCATCACATCCCAATGCTCGATCGCAAATAAGCGACCAGTTCGCCCCATCCCCGATTGCACTTCATCTACTACCATCAGAATACCGTAGCGATCGCAAATATCCCGAATCCTCTGCAAGAAACCATCTTCGGGGACGATATACCCACCTTCTCCCTGAATCGGTTCGACTATAATTGCCGCTACTTCTTGCGGTGGTAAAATTGTGCCAAATAGTTGTTTTTCCAGGTAATCTAAGCTAGCGTGAGTGCCGTAGGGAATATGAGTCACACCAGGAACTAAAGGCCCAAAGTTAGCTCGTTGCACTGTTTTGGAGCCAGTTAGAGACATTGCTCCATAGGTGCGTCCGTGGAATGCGCCTAAAAAAGCAATGATTAGCGATCGCTTGGTGTAATATCGAGTTAGTTTGATCGCTCCTTCGTTGGATTCTGCTCCCGAATTGGTGAAAAATACCTTTGCGGGAAAAGCAGCATGATGTGGTTGGGGAAAGGGAGCGCGAATCGCTAATTGTTCCGCTAGTTCCACCATCGGCTCATAATAAAAATCCGTTCCTGACATATGTAGTAGACGCGCCGACTGTTCTTGAATTGCTTTGACGACTTCCGGGTGAGCGTGTCCGGTGGCGGTGACAGCAATACCTGCGGTCATATCTAAAAACACATTGCCATCTACATCTTCTACCATACAGCCCTGGCCGCGGGCTACAACTAATGGGTAATCGCGGGTATAAGAAGGGGAAGTTACGGCGCGATCGCGTTGTACAATTGCTTGAGCGCGAGGCCCAGGTAAGGACGTTATTAAGCGCGGTGTACGAGGTAAAGTTAAGTTAACAGGAATACTTAACATAGGTTTTCGGAATTTTTTAAAGATTACTGATGATTAAATGCTAAAGTATGATTGCTTAAAGTAGCATTTGATTCCATTAGTGCAAGAATTACACATTTATCAAAAAATTAGAGGATACAACTGCGATCGTGAAAAAATGCAGATAATTTTTCAGGAATCCTCAGAGGTAGTTAACGAAAAAGCTTCATGATAAAGAGTTTCGGAAACTTTTAAGACTCTCCTCCTTTTGATATACAACCTTTGGAAGATATTGTAATTATTTAAATAATTTACGCACATATCATAGAACTTATACGCTATTCAACCGTTTGCTCGAACATGATATCTAACACTATGATGTCATACTAGGAATAATCTTATAAAACTATACAAAACCAAAATGAAACAAGTGGCTAATATTTTGAATACTGCCGTTAGCTCTGATTCTTTTAGTAATTTGGTTGCTGCAATTAAAGCCGCCAATCTGATAGATACCCTCGAAAATATTGATTCGTTCATCCCCTGTGCATCCACAGATAGAGATTTTGCAAAGCTTCCAGCAAGCACTATGGAGATATTACTTAACAATATTAATCATCTCCAAAAACTCCTAACGTATCACATCGTTTCTGGGAAAGTGATACCGATAAAACCGATTGAAGGTTCAAGTTTGTTTAATAGTGTTAACGTAGATTATAAGTCACAGACTGAACACCCGATGTTGATGATAACGGTGTCATCTACATCATTGTTGATTCCTCAGTCAACAAATTTATAAATAGCGAATAACATCTATAGCAATCCTATGTGAGTTTTGAAAATTAACCTAAACGCATAGTAGCGATAAACTAGCGTGATATTAGCTCTAAGCAAACTACCCATAGGAGCCTCTCGTAAAGAAGAAAAGAAAATAAAGGCAAGATTTCATAAATGTCTTATGAGTGTTATGTAAGGTAAAAACTATAAATATTTTTTACCCCATTACTATCTAGATATATTTTAGTAAATACTTTATCTTCAAAATTACCTGACAAATAAAGACAACCTCAGTCATATTCATTTAACAAATTAGGCTTAGAAAATGAAACATTTATTAACAAACAAAACTAATTTGATTATTAGTTACAGCCAATATCATATATCTCCAAAAATTAGTCAGTATATGGAGGAGAAACATACTTGTATTTGCTGTTCAAATGCTTTACTCCGTCACATAGGTTCGGGAGGAGTTTACTGGCGTTGTAGCTACTGCTGTCAGGAAATGCCAGTTTAGCAAACAAACCAAGAAAAATAAAGAATGTCTCTATATCGCAATACGCTTCAGTTAGCGCAAAAAACCTGAAGCTGCGTAGGTTGGAGAGCCACTGCGCCCTTGCGGTTTCCCGACTTGTACCCCTCCGGGGAAGCAAGCTACGCGCAGCGTCTCCGGTAAGGAGAAGCATATGGCGTTTGAGGAACGAAACCCAACATTTGGGCAGGTTTGTTGGGTTTCGCAAAGCCTCAACCCAACCTACAATTTTCCTTAACTGAACCGTATTGCTCTATATCGGACTATTCTTTAAATCTGCGCTCCAATCAAATGCTGGATTTGCCATCTGCTGATTGTGCTAATTTAATTCTTGTTTGCTAAATCAATTACATTAGCAAGGTTGAGATTGGAGAGTCACCTAGAAACCAAAGCTATCTTAAATCAAGTTTAATTAATCATTGATATCACTCATGAATTTATTTCAATCTAATCAGTCAGAGTTTTTCTGGTGGGTAGAAATTAACACGGCTGTTCCGCGCTGTACTTATTACTTTGGCCCTTTTGATAGTGAAAAAGAAGCACAGCTTTCTACAAGTGGCTACGTCGAAGACTTATATTAGGAAGGAGCCAGAGACATCGTTGCACTAATCAAACAATGTCAGCCTGATGTCCTAACGATTTTTCAGGAGGAAGCAGAAGCAAAAGTCCAAATATTTAGTTTTTGAAGTAAGTCTCGCAGATATTTTGCTAAAAGGGCTTTTTCGATAATATAGCAATACTAAATCATTCGTGAACAATAAGATTCCCGATTTCTTCAAGAAGTCGGGAATTTAATTATCTATAAATGTTTCTGGTTTGTTCTGCCAGATTCCCTTGACTCTTGAAAAAGAAATCAGAATTCAGGAATCAGAATCAATACTTCGGCAAGTGTTACGGTGAGCTTGCCGAACTGCTCAGTATACTTAAGTATTACAGTTCAATGTTTGAGTTCAAATCTTGTCAACGTTTGAGATGTATAAGATAAACGTCTGATGTTTAAGTTTGTGACAATAGTTAAAAAATTGAGGTATTATCTGGGATTTTGTATAAGATTAATCGAGTAGAATCGTAGGATCACAGAAAAAGCTAGAAAATTGCAAATATTAATAAAAGTTTAAGTTCCTGATTTAGAAGAGCAAAGTTTTTATCCTATGGTCAAGAGGTCGCTACAGTTAACACTCACTGGGATTCAAGAGGCTAAAAGAGAATTTGCTCGCAAGGGGTGGACACAAGACTATCTGGCAGAGGAAGTTAATCTCAAGACTAGACAACCGATTTGGCGGTTTTTCAGTGGTCGTCCGGTTGAACGTCATACCTTTATTGAAATTTGTAACGTGTTGTCACTGAATTGGCGGGAGATTGCTACCAATCCTCCAGCAGAATCCTTGGAATTAAAAGAATCCTCTCAGTGTTCTGTTTCGGATATTGATACATTGGTGCAGAAAGTGCGATCGCATCGCTTCGATAAAATTCAAGACCAGTGTGGTATTTTGCAGTTATTGGATATCGGTCATCCCGTTGCGATCGATGATATATATATAGATGTGAATATTTTGGAGCAAATTGCCAGTCAACAATACTTTGAGATTGCTGAACTGCAAAAGCTTGATCCAAAAGAATTTGACCGTTTTGGCTTAGGTGAGGTTGACCAGAAACAAATACCCGGTATGCGAGCAGTTGAAACATATTCCAAACTCCGGGTACTGGGCAAACCGGGGGTGGGTAAAACTACCTTTTTGCAATATCTCGCCATTCAGTGTAACAAAGGCGCATTTGCGGCGAATCAGATTCCGATCTTCATCACACTGAGAAATTTTGCCCAAGAGTCTAAGATTACCAACGAGTTCAGCTTATTAAACTACATCCGCCAAGAGTTTCTCACATCTAGAATTTTAGATCCTTCAGTCATCGAAACCTTGCTTAGTGCAGGCAGAGTATTACTATTGCTTGATGGTATGGATGAAATTCTTAACCCACAAATCAATGCTGTCTTAAGTGAAATTCGCAGATTTTCAGAGAAGTATCACAAAAATCTTTTGGTAGCAACTTGTCGGTCAGCGTCTCAAAAACTCAGCATCCGAGGCTTTACCGATGTTGAGATTGCCCCATTTACCTCAGAACAAATCCGAGCCTTCGCTCAAAAATGGTTTGTGACGTTTACCAAGACCAACGCTCAAGATGGTGAGGCGCAGTACGTTCAGTTTATTCAGAAGTTGGAGTTAGATGAAAACTGGCAATTTCGCCAACTCGTCGTCAAACCCCTGTTTCTGCATATTGCCTGCTGGGTGTTCCACGGACAAGAAAAATTTCCGATTAAGCGGACTGACTTTTATAAGCAGGGTTTAGACCTGCTGTTGGGCAAATGGGATGAAGCTAAAGGCATTGAACGAGACGACATTTACCGAGGGTTTTTATTACCACAAAAGCTCAAATTATTGAGTCAAATTGCAGCGGCGACATTTGAGAAGGGTCAGTACTTTTTTGAGCAACGTGTCGTTGAGCAATACATTGGTGACTATATTCAGAATCTGACCAACGAGCCGATGGATGCAGAAGAAGTGCAAATAGAAAGTGAAGCAGCGCTGAAGGCAATGGAAGCCCAACATGGGATACTCGCAGAACGGGCACGGGGAATTTTCTCCTTCTCCTATCTAGCGTTTCAAGAATACTTCACGGCGAAAAAAATCGTTGCTAGCCATAACCTACAGGCATTAGAGCAAGCCCTGGGAGGTTTGGTGAGTCACATCACTGACCCGCACTGGCGCGAAATCTTCTTGTTGACAGCTACCATGCTCCGAAGCGCAGACTCTCTTGTACAGTTGATGAAGCAACAAATTGATGCACTGGTTGCCGAAGACGCTTATTTACAAGAATTTTTGACCTGGGCTAGTCAAAAATCTCGCACTATTCCAACTAAATCAAAAGATGCGACAGTTCGAGCATTTTACCTTGCCTTGAGTCGTGACCCTCGCCTAGCTTCTCAGTTTGCCTTAACCAGCAGCCTTGACCAGGGAATGTTTCTGGATGCGCTATTAGATAACCTACTGCTGGAATGTGCAATTGAGGGGAACCAGGACTTTGCCCACATGCACATCTGTGGAGAAGCTCTAAGCAACATTCTGGGCATTGTTCTGGATGTTGGACTTCATAAATCACTGCAACAACTTTCTGACCAATTTCCGAATTTTGGTCAAAGTGAAGAACGGTTTCAGCTATGGTGGCAGACGAACTATTCAGCTTGGGATCAGCAGTTAAAGACGACGATTGGTAATTATCGCAATATTAACCACCAGTGGCAGTTTAGCCCTGAACAAGAGCAAGTGCTGCAACGCTACTACGATGCCAATCAGCTACTACTCGATTGCCTGCGTAGCAATTCTGAAGTGACACCTGCTATCCGAAAGGAAATTGAAGCCACTTTATTGTTGCCTCAGAAGGAACTTGAAGACAGGGAATGGCGATAAGTAGTTGGCTCTAGAACGTTTTGCTAGCGATAAGATGACTTTTAAAACATCCTCTAAGAGGTTTATACTAGGCAAAACCATCCCTCGCCCACTTCTTGCAGAGGCACAGATTTAAACCTTAGTTCAAGGCAGGGAGAAGTTCGTCGAACTTATGTTAAATTAGCCTTTATTACGTTTTGTGTTGTAATCAATCAAGTAATTCAGGAAATCAAACAACGCTTTGCCAGATTATAGAAAGAAAATCTTTGATTTAACTTATAGCAAAAATTCTTCTTTCGGTACTCTTCTTTATAACTATTCTTTTTTCTTCTAAGCCAGACGCTGCGCGTAGCTTGCTGTGAGTAGTCCGAAACGTTTCTAATGAATGCGCCTTTTGACCTAATACAGTAGAGATGCAGAATTTCTCATCTCTACTACGGATTTTTCAGCCCACTTTGCACTTGAAGTCCTAATTGCAGTCTTGTTATGAATTTAATCAATAGCTTTTGTTTGACAGTTGGCATACTCAAAGGTGTACGAGTACTGGTTGTAGACAACGATCGCGATAGTAGAGATTTGTACGCATTTTTACTTAAAGACCTGGGCGCAGATGTGGTGACAGCTAGTTCCGTAAAAGAAGCTTTAGAAACCTTGAGTTGGTTCATACCCAATATACTGGTCTGTGAAATTAGATTCTTAGGTGAAAGTATTTATACGTTGCTAAATACTTTGAATGCTATGGAGGCAGACAACGGCAAGCATATTCCAATTATTGTAACTTCAACATCTACCACAGGTACTAATGACCAAGTTCCAGATGTAGAGTTTGAAGAATATTTACTTAAACCATTCAACCTTGACAAATTGGTTTCTGTGATTAGAAATCAAGTACAAGAAAAGGTTTTTGCCCTGTGTGACTTTACCCATAACTTTGCCGCGACTGAAACCATAACTTTGCCGTCAATAACACTATAACCCTCATTCTTGCGTCAGCTAATTTTGGATGAAGTTGATAGTTTGGAACCATAACTTTGCCGTTAGTTCAAATTAGAAGGATAAGCTTGCCGTGAGTCCAATCAAGCATAGAAAGCAGGAAAGCACCGAATTTTTTTAGAATGGAGCAGAAGCGGTTTATGCTGGTATGGGATAGAAACTTTCGGCTATCCATCTATGACAGCCATATTAATTCAAAGTGAGGAATATGTAGACTTAACGTTTAAGCTGAGAGGCGCATCGATTCCTCTTGATAATGGTTATGTCATCTATAGTGCTTTGTCCAGTATTTGTCCTAGCCTTCACGAACTAAAGTCTATTGGGATTCATCCGATTGCTGGAATACCGACCAGGAACAATTTGCTTGAACTCACTGCTCAATCTCGTCTAAAAATTCGGATTTATCATGAGCAAATCCCTTTAATTTATCCTTATTTAGCGGGTCAAGCCTTTCATATAGGTCAAAATTTTTATCAACTAGATATTCCCGACTACAAACCGTTAATTTCTTCAGAAAGTGTCTATTCCAGATTAGTGATAATTAAAGGGTTCCAAGACTCTAATAATTTTATTGAAGCTGTTCAACGGCAACTGGATAATTTAGGAATACAAGGAAAAATTGAACTTCTTACCCGACAAGATGGAACACCTCAACGAAGACAATTAACCATCAATAAAGAAGGGAAACAGTTTAAAGTTAGAGGATTTGGGGTAAAAATCAGCGAACTCAACCCAGAAGATTCCTTAATCCTGCAAGAACAGGGGATTGGCGGGAAACGAAAGATGATGTGTGGAATATTTGTCCCAGCGACTCGCAGCAAGGAAGAAGAGGAAACCTGATCATGGTTGCTACCCAACCCAAAATTTCCCTATCTCTCGATGCTGCGGATACGACAATAATGCATCGCGCCGGAATGACCGGACTTTACATGACGTTAAAGCGATTAGAAAAGCAATATCCCTCATCTCGTCAACGGGGAGGACATATATCATGGGTTCTGACTGCTGATACTATTGAATTATTTTGGGAAGGAAGTGATTTCGTTGCCCTATCTTGGCTAATTAATGAGTCTTTTAAATTAGATAATATGGGTTTAATTCATTTAGCAGGATTAGACAATGATGCAATAGATTTAAGTCAGAAAATTTATATTCATGAGGGAATGTGTGCTGTTTTTTTGCGTCATAATCAATTTTATCAAGCAGGAGAGATAATTAACACTGAACTAACTGTTGAAGAAACAAAAGTCGAGTATCAATATAAATCTCTAACTTGGTACGCACATCAAACCTTTGCAGAAAAGTTATGCGAGGCAGATACCCAAGAACTCAGACAGGATTATATTCAAATAACCAGTTGGTTGTATTTAGGGGGAATTGTTCGTCATGCTCGGACGCAGAGCGCTACAAAAATAGAAGAAAAACCTGAATACGCCTTAGCATTATTATTTGTACCAGTAGTTTGTCATTATTGCTTACTTCATATACCATCAGAAGACTTAAAAGAAAGGAAACCCCATCGCTACTTGGTGGTGATTCCAGAAATAAAGGATTTTGAAGACGCTTCTCAAAGGAGATGGGGATTACAGCAATTAGAAACTAAACAGTTTCATGTTAGTAGCCTTGGGGAAGCAGGATTACTTTATTACAGCTTAGACGATATTCAGCCGGAAGTGGGCTACTATCAAGCTTGTCAAGTTTGGTTATATGAAAAAACAAATAAAGCCTCTCGTCAACGGACATTGATGAGTATAGAAGAAATTAAAATTGACAAGAATATTTTAATCACTTATCAACAGGTGCAAAAATACTTTAAAACTAATTATCAGATAATTAAATATAAGCAAATTTTTATTAAGGTCAATCCGATTCGCTCCCTGATTGCTGATAATTTAGTGAAAGGAATCCATTGGTGGTCTAATTTTTGGGAAAAATTGGTGATAGAGGATTCAAAAGAATATTTATTTAACCAGTTATTTCCCAATCGAAAAGGATTCATAATAATGGCAGAGAATAGTGAAGAAGACAAGCAGTATCTTATTTTTATTAAGGTATTTCAACAAGCTATGAAGGGCAACTTTGCTAAAATGTATGCCAAAGCAGAGGAAGGAAAAGATCCTCCAATTAAGAAGAAAGTTGAACGATTAAGGGCAGAGCTAAACTATTGTTATGATGAATTATCATTTCAGGAATATTTGTCCGACTTTTTAGTAAGAGGGGGATTAAATAAGTATTTTAATGAGCATCAAGAAGAAATTTCACTACTAATTAAAAAAACACCTTGGCAAGAACTAAGAATTTGGTCATTGTTAGCGATCGCCAGTTATAAACCCAAAGATAAACCCACCAACAGGGATGATAGTCCATTCCCAAACAATCAAAACCTAGAAGAAGTGAATGATGAGTCAGAAGAAGAATGACAATAATATCCCAAATTATTATCTATACGGAACAGTCCTCACTCGTTATGGTTTAGCGTCCTTAAATCATGACATTAGACGAGGAAATAAGACTATTTTGCAAAAAGGCTATTGGAATGGTAAAATTCATTCTTTTGTAGGTTCAAGTGCAATTCGTTGGGCGTTACGTTTTTATCTTCAAAAGCAAGGTTATTTAGTTAATCGAGTTTGGGATGAAGACGAACATATTAATCGGTTAACAAGTGAAAATTTCGATCCCGAACAATTTTATGATGATGATATTTTTGGATTTGCTTTATTAGAGTCTGCTGAAACAGAGGAGGAGACTTCAACAACAAAGAGAAAAAAGAAACAAACAAAAGTCAGTACTCCTAATCAGCGAATGGGTGCTTTAGGGATGAATATGGCTGTTTCGCTAACGCCTTATGATGGTGCAGTCAAGTTAGGGGCAAAAAGTGGCAGAGAAAAGGATAGCACATCGCTTCATTTTACAGAATATCATGCAACTCGATATCAATATTATTTTGGAATTAATGCCACTCATCTCAAAGACTTTTCGCGGATTTTACCTCTGATAGATGGGATTATGAATTTGCCAAAGGTAGGAGGAAGTAGTAATATTTTTAATTATTCTTTCTGTCCCGATAGTTTGGTATTACAATGGACAAATCATTTTGCTTCATATATTTCCTATTGCTTTGAATATTGCGATATTCAAAGTAAGGAAGCGAAATTTACAACAGAGTTTATAGATGAAGTGGAATGCGGACAGATTGACCCTAGTCAATTGTGGATTGGGGGAACAATTGTTAAGGAGTTACAGCAATTAGATAATTTTGATAATTCCCCTTTTAAGAAGGCGCATCTTTATCGTAATCGAAATGAACTGATTGAAGCCTTGAAAACAGTCATTAAAAGAGATTTGGGCTTAGAAGAATCAAAATGATTGCACCATTAATTCTCTATTTGGATGTTCCATTTACGACTTTTCGGGAGTCCCACGCAAGGGAAATGGGAAAAACCTATCCTGTCCCTCCTCCAGCGACAGTGTATGGAATGTTGTTGTCTTTGGTAGGGGAAACGAATGTCTATCGCCACTGTGGGGTAGAATTGGCGATCGCAATGTTATCTAGCCCCAAAAAGTCACAAATTTTGCGTCAAATGAGACGGTTTAAAAATCCTGATTTTAGCCATCCAGAGAATCTTATTCCCTGTTATCAAGAAATTTTGTCTAATCTGAAGTGCTTGATTTGGGTTCGTTCTGACGAGGAAAAGATACAACCAAGTTTAAGGGAGAGGATACAGTTAGCGTTTGACCATCCTGAGCTAGTAAGACGGTTTGGTTGTTTATTTTTGGGAGAAAGTGACCAGTTGATTAAAACGATCAAACTTGTCTCGGAAGATTATCTAGAGGGAGTGAGACAGTGGGCGATTAGAGATAATCGAGGCAGGTTAACCTTACCCTATTGGGTTGACCATGTGGGGTCAAGAAATACCCGATTTTTGAGGTATCGGATTGAGAAAATGCCAAGCTCAACACCTCCTGATTTGGCGTGGACGATGATTCAATCTCCAATTTGACAAGTATCTCTTATGGGAAAGGGAGTTTAGGATTAAAGAATGGCGGGAAGGTTTACACGGTAAGGGATATGGTAATTGAGACAAGAAAAAAGGTGCTTGCCATTTTTGGGAAAGTTTATCGGCACTGGGTTTGAGGCGCTGAAAGTAAGGGAAACTTTGGTAAGTTCCTATACTTTTGCAGAAATTGACCCAGAAATTAAATTCCTGAGCTAAGTATCAAAAAGTTGCAACTGGTGGTCTAGGCGGCTAAACGAAGAATTTGATCTAGCTCACGTGAGCGTGGCGTCAAGTCCCCTTCAGGAGCG
>NZ_JBGTFY010000347.1:0-19343 GCF_041747015.1 Nostoc sp. | reverse complement strand
CGATCGCTGCTTGTTCTTCCCCATCCACAGGAAAACCCACTAACTGCGCCGCCTCAACTTCATTCGGTGTAATAATGTCCACTAATGAGTAAAGTTCATCTGGTAAATTAGATGGTGCTGGTGCAGGATCGAGAATTACTTGGATGTTTGCACTTCTGGCTGCTTTGGCTGCTGCAACCACAGCAGCAATCGGAATTTCTAACTGTAAAAGCAGTGCTGTAGCTTCTGGTAATAAGTTGGACAATCGTTCTACATCTTCTTACAACCCTTACTTTTATACTTAACTTTTCAGCCCATTAGCTGGAATCCAGAATTAATTTACAGTGCTGCTGACCTTAATCTCTACTATGATCTTCAGCATCCTTTATGGTATAAGCGCCCAGATTGGTTTGGTGTAGTAGGCGTAGGAAAATTGTACAAAGGGCAGGACTTACGGTTAAGTTATGTAACTTGGCAAGAGCCAGCAAATCCCTTCGTGGTTATTGAGTTATTATCTCCAGGTACGGAAGACGAAGATTTAGGCACAAGAAGAGAAAGTGCAGCAGATAAACCTCCTAGCAAATGGGAAGTTTATGAACGAATTTTGCGGATTCCCTACTATGTTGTTTTTAGTCGCTATACTGATGAACTCCAAGCTTTTCAGTTAGTAGGCGGTCATTATGAACCGATGAATTTGACTGATGGATACCTACTAATGCCAGAGATTAATTTAAGTTTAGGCTTATGGCAGGGTTGATTTCGAGATATTGAACGGTTGTGGTTAAGGTGGTTTACTTTGGCGGGAGAATTAATTCCCGAACCCACAGAGGAAGCCGCTGCTGCAACTGAACGAGCTATCATTGCGGAACAAGAAGCTACAGAAGCTAGACAAGAAACTGCTCAAGCCAAACGAAAAGCAGAACAATTAGTAGAGCGTTTGCGTCAGTTAGGTGTCAATCCTGATGATCTAGATGAATTATTGTAACTTTAGGAGTCTTTTCTTATACGCAGCATAATTTTTTGCTTTTAAAGAATCACTATATCGAAAGCTTAGATAGTCGATACCGAGGCAGCTATCTCATAACAACATTAGCTCTCAAAAAGATTAATTTTTGAGCGCGATCGCATATTTAGCACTTGAAATACATATAATATTCTCCTTGGAAAGTTTATAGCAACCTCAGTTTTTCGGAAAAACCATGATGTCACGCTATATCCTTACTGTGCTAAAACTCAGTATCAATTGAGTTACTAGAGGTAAGATGTAGTTCAGCAGTAAATCCAAAAGGTTATGCCCAAAGCCCTTGCAGATATTACCGCAGACACTGGTATGTTCCGGCTGCTAAAATAATTACATAATAGTAGTATGAAAAAACTCCTCATGTAAAAATTGTTTATTTGGTCACACAAGACCATCAAAAGATTGTAGAAAAGTGTATTTCATTGTTTTGACAATGGTGCTAACCTCAATTTTAAGGATGTTATCAGCCTTTATCTGCTAGAGTTTCTGACTTTCAGCAAACTAGATAATCTATCAACAATAAGTCGCTAGGAGTGCGATGAAATGTCACAGTCCCCTATGACAAGACCAGAAATAGCTGCTGGAACTCTAATTGATAACCGCTATATTATCCAAAAACTTCTAGGACAAGGAGGATTGGGACGGACTTACTTGGCGTTTGATACTCGTCGCTTTAATGAAGCTTGTGTTCTCAAAGAGTTTGCACCCATTGGCACAGGGGAAAGTGGACTGGAACCATATCGCAACTTATTTAAAAGAGAAGCAAAAATTCTTCATCAATTGCAACATCCTCAAATTCCTAAGTTTTTAGCTTGTTTTGAAGGGGATGGTCGGCTATTCCTAGTACAAGAATATGTTGATGGTAAAACATATTCTAGGCTACTGGGAGAACTTCAAGGTCAAGGAAGAAATTTTTCTGAAGAGGAAGTTATACAGTGGCTAAAAAATCTGCTGCCTGTCTTGGAATATGTTCACCAGCACAACATTATCCATCGAGATATTTCTCCTGACAACATCATGTTACCTGATGGCAACGATCTGCCAGTGCTGATTGATTTCGGTGTTGGTAAGCAAATTGCCGACATAAATGAGAGGAGGAGTTCTAATCACCAAGTAACCTTTGTTGGCAAAATGTCCCTCGTTGGTAAAGTGGGATATGCTCCCCGCGAACAGATTAGCTTGGGTTTATGTTCTCCCTGTAGTGATCTTTATGCTTTGGGGGTAACAGCTATTGTACTACTTACAGGTAGAGATCCATCTTTACTAATGGATCAGTACTCACTTGAATGGAACTGGCGTTGTTATACTTGTATTAGTGATAACTTTGCTCTAGTACTCGACAGTATGTTGGCAGATAGACCTAACAAGCGATACCAAACAGCCAGGGAAGTAATCACAGATTTAGAGCGTATTGGACAACTAGAAGTGCCAATGTCTCAGGTAATGATGGTTGATGATTTACCTCCCACGGTTTTTACTCCTGAATTTCTGGCTATGTCGGCAATATCGCCGTCATACAACCAACTTGGAGAAACAATCTTTAGTTCACCTAGTTTACCTGCTAGTCCACAAACTGGACGAATTCAACAACGACCACAACCCTCATTGCAACCAGCATTTATCAAACATTGTCAGCAAGAGTTAGCTTACCACATTGGACCAATGGCAAATCTGATTATAGAAGAAATATTAGCTCAAGATCCTTACATTTCACCTGAGCAATTCATTGAACTCATAGCTAGGGAAATTCCTAACTTTCAAGCAGCTTTTGAATTCAAAAAAAGTTTATTTTCATAGATATTTAAACACCACTGATTTAGGGATAAGATTTAATTTTTTAGTTTCCTGAACCTCCCTGAGTGCGTTTGATTCTTTTCATTGCCATTTCTAAACTTAACTGCATCCGTTTAAAGGCTTTAGCTAAATTACCAATTTCATCATTAGACATCTGCTCAAATTCAACTTCCATATGTCCAGTACTGACTTCCTCAGCTATGCGAGTCATGCGCTTGAGAGGCATAACAACTTGTTGATTCAAGAAAAAGTTAACTAACAGGATAGTCGCTATAAATATAGTTGATACGATTAGGATAATTAGTAAAGAAGACTGATTGGCTTTGTTGATGACGTTATTCGCTGGTACTGATATAATCTGAGCGCCAACAATTTCATTCAGCTTCCACCCAAATCCATTTGCTGCACCATAAAGAGTAATCATACTTTGAGGTGCAACTTCGGGTGTACTATGACATTTCAGACAGCTTTCTTCAGAAATTGGCAGCGGACGAGCAACATAAAAGATATCTCCACTAGGAATTGAGCGAAATCCACTCACTTCTTTCAGGTCTGATTTATTTCTAAACCTTTCTACAATTTCCGTCTCAAAACCGTCAGCCTTATCCCGAAGATTTGTCGGATTAAGAGTTGCTTCTTTATAAAAAAAGTCACCGTAGTCTGTTGTTTTGCGTAAAATTTCAAATACTTCCCGTGCTGAGTATCCAGGCACAGTTTGCGGTAAAAACTCAGTTTCTAACTTATCAGCTAGCTTTGGATTAATTTGAGTACTGGTGTACTTACGAACAGAAATCATTGTTTGCATGAGCATGAATGCTGTTGAACTAATATCTTGTCTAGCATTCTGCCTAAGCAGAGAAGAAAGAGCCAATCCACTCAAGCTCAAACCGAATGTCAAAATTACCAATAAGAGAATTGTAAATTTTTGTTTCAGATTTAGATTCTTTAGCATAATTTTAGATTATCTACAAGTCAAATGATCATGACCAAATGTGGCTAAAATCGTCGTTTACTCTAGCATAAGCAATCAGTTAAAGATTTTGGTGTAAAGGTTATTTTAACTAAAACTATTAGGGTATACCCAACTTTGATACTATTAATTATTTAGTAATTATTGAGGTTAATGAAAATGTTCTCTAAGTAACCAAGTTCCAGAAAGCTACAACGGCAATTCAAATGGAATTCCCAACAATTCATGTTGGCTGTTCTGATACCAGGGCTATTTCATTCTAGGCATAAACTGCCCAAAACTAAAGTTTCAGGCTAATAGCTAAAGTCCGTTAAAACGGACTATAACCTTTTTTCAGTCGTCTTTAGACGAATGAGTGCTATTAGACTCAGAATGAATTCTGAGGCGGGCTAGATGAGAATGAAATAGCCCCGGTTCTGATACAGTGACAAAATAAATACCAGGAATCGTCAAATATTACTAATGGTGTGGAATCCAGGAAAGTCTTTATTCGGGGGGCGCTATATTATCGAAAGTCAATTAGGCGAAGGCGGAATTGGCATTACTTATCTTGCTATAAATCAACGGAATCAACTGCGAGTAATTAAAACCCTCAAAGAAGAAATCTTGAATCATCCCGCCTGGATACTCCACCGAAACAAGTTACGGCAAGACTTCCGTGATGAAGCAGTTCGGCTAGCTGTGTGTCACCATCCTCACATAGTACAGATAGAAACCATCTTCGATGATGGAAATTTGCCTTGTATGGTGATGGAGTACATCGAAGGCGAAGACTTAGGACAGTATCTGAGACGGATGGGGGTGCTACCAGAAGCAGAAGCGTTGCTGTATATCCGGCAAATTGGCGACGCTTTGACGCTAATTCACTCTAAAGGACTGCTGCATCGTGATTTAAAACCACGCAACATCATGGTTCGCATCGATAAATCAGAAGCAGTGCTGATTGACTTTGGCATCGCTAGAGAATTTATTCCCAATATGATCCAAAGACATACAGTATACCGCACTCCTGGTTTTGCCCCACCTGAGCAGTATGAATCAGAAGCGCCACGAGGAGAATACATTGATATTTACGCCCTAGCCGCTACTTTGTATAATTTGCTTACCGCAGTTATACCGACAAGTGCAGACGATCGCCGTCATAATATTAATTTAGAACCACCACAATATTTTAATCCTAAAATCAGCAACAGGGTAAATCAGGCTATCATGTGCGGCATGGATTTGGAGTCAACCTATCGTCCCCAGTCTGTGCAGGAGTGGCTAGATTTATTAGGTTCTGACATGGATGAAGATGTAGCACCAATGACATCTAATTTTGTGAAACCGCCTAGATTAAAAGCACCTCCACCTGTTGTATTAGATCAGCATCACTGGCAATGTGTGCAGACCCTCAGAGGTCATTCTAGTATGGTTCATGCGATCGCCATTAGCCCAGACGGGCAATTTATTGCTAGTGGCAGTAATGACAAGACGATCAAACTTTGGCAACTAGGTACTGGCAAGCTAGTGCGTCAACTGGGTCGTTGGTCTTCTGGTCATTCTAATATGGTTCATTCCATCGCCTTTAGCTCAATCTCCCCAAACTTTTCTTATCAAGAGGAGTCCGGCAAATCTGTAAGAGGCGCAGATATAAACTGGGGAATCTTGGCTAGCGGTAGTTGGGATAATACTATCAAATTGTGGGATGTAAACACAGGCAAAGAAATTCGTACCCTCATTGGTCACGCTAATTGGGTGAATTCCGTTGCCTTTAGTTCAGATGGCAAGTTTCTAGCAAGTGGTAGTGCTGACTGCACAATTAAACTGTGGCAGGTACACACAGGCATAGAAATCCAAACTTTCATCGGTCATTCCGACTCAGTTTCGTCAGTCGCCTACTCTCCAAAAACGCCTGCAACGAACAGCAATGATAGACAGCTTGTGGCTAGTAGCAGTAACGACTACACCATCAAACTGTGGCAAGTACACACAGGCAGAAACATTTGCACACTTACAGGTCATTCCTTCTTTGTCAACTGTATCGCCTTCAGCCAGGATGGCGAAATCATCGCTAGTGGCAGTGGTGACAACACGATTAAACTGTGGGATGTCAACACAGGTAGAGAAATTCGCACTCTCATTGGTCATTCTGATTCAGTTTGGTCAGTCGCCTTTAGCCAAAATGGGCAACTTCTCGCTAGTGGCAGTTGGGACAATACTATCAAGCTGTGGCACGTACACAGTGGTAGAGAAATCAGCACACTTACAGGTCATTCCAACTATGTAAGATGCGTCGCCTTTAGTGCCGATGGCCAAAGCCTAGTTAGCGGTGGTGATGACGATACTATCAAGATTTGGCGACGAAGGTAGTAAATAATTCAAAATTCAAAATCTTTTTCTTTAGTGTGGTTCGATACTTTTAAATCTACAGATAGAACTGCGATCGCCCCAAATTTATGACAATAATGACGGCAACCATGATTTTTGAACAATAAATTTTATGGGCTTTGGTATTGGTGATTTATTCTGGATTTTCCTCCTTCTGACTTCTTTGCAACCCCTTTGGCAACCGGGCGCGTCACCCACGACTATCCCATCACTATTGAGGAAGCAACAGAAATGGGGCTGCCCGTAACAGTCGGACTGCCCCATTCTATTTATGATCTCATGGATTTGTATCCACAGCCACAAGGAGGACGACCCTCCGTCCAGTACATTCCTATGCCTTACAATGACCGCCGTCCAAATCTACCCACGCCCAAGGACAGACCCTTAGAAGAACCAAATCAGATGACTTGAGGGGCTTTGGGCTAGAAGTTTTTTGTGGCGATTAGGGTGTAGATGTCGGAGTAGCTGTTGGTGTCGCCATCGGTGTTGCCATCGGTGTAGCTGTTGGTGTTGGTGTTGGTGTAGCCATTGGCGTAGCCATCGGTTTAGACGTTGGTGTAGCTGTTGGAGTAGCCATCGGTTTAGACGTTGGTGTAGCCATTGGCGTAGCCATCGGTTTAGACGTTGGTGTAGCTGTTGGAGTAGCTGTTGGCGTAGCCGTCGGCTGACTGAAGACTGTCTTTGCTTCTTCATTCAGCTTTTGGCGGAGTGCTAAATTAGCAATTCCCGTTTCTTGCAACTGATATTTCTTTTGATACTCCTTCACCGCTGCTTCCGTCCGGGAACCATAAAAATTATCCCGGGGGAGGGGAGGATTTGGCTTCAACACTGCATTCAAATTTGCTTGCAAAATTTGAATAATGGTGGCAGCATAATTTTGGGTTTTTGTCCCTGCTATCCCATCAACTGGTTTTAGCTTATAACCCGTCTGAAATTCACGAACTGCCTTTTTAGTTTCCTCATCCCTCAAGGAAGTATTTGTTACCTTGACGTTATAGCCTAATCCCCGCAATACAGCACGGAATTGCTGTGGCGTATAGCTACGTTGAGCATCTGCGAAACCTGTGTCTACTATTACTAAGCTAGCAGTTATCAGGCAGGTAGCAGCAAAAGTTGCGCTTGATTTTCCAAACCCACACCACATATTTAAAACTCCTTTGGGTTAAATCAGCAGGATTATAATCCTTAACAGCTGCATTTTAAGTTTGTTTTATAACTTTTTTCGCAATTATTTAATGATTTTTGAATAATTTATGAGCTATATTTTGTAAAACTCAACTCAGCATACATAATGATTTTTGTCATCAATCAAAAGAAGTAGCTTGTATTTGTTGAGGGAATTAGTTGCAAAGACCCAGAAGTTAATAAATGAGAGAGCTTATATTCAAAATATCTAAAACTTGTATAATTTAAAACAAAAAATGAAAAATATAAAATCTTCTAAGCAGCAGAACTTTTGGTTTGAAAGATTCATGGCAATTACTGCCATAGTAAATTTATGTTTAGTTTTGTTTGATTTAAGTTACGTACCTTGGCGGGATTTATACTTGCGAAAACTTCCCCAAATTACCCAGATTTATGATCCAATTAAAGGTATTGAACCTCATCGAGACACAAAAAACTATCTCGAAACAGTAGACGCACTAGAAGAACAGGTAAACCAAACAGGGTTACAATCGCCTCAGGCAAAAGGCAAGCTAATCCAAATAAGTCGTCTTAGCAGCGAGATGGTTGACAGCAACCCGTTTGCAGGAGTGAATAAGAGTGGTACTCTGGAAAAAATTAAAAATCGGATGCGCGATCGCATCGGTAATGAATCTGCAAAACAATCCTTTGCCACTTTTTGGAGTCAGTCGTACATATCACAAAATGGCTGGGTTCAAGAAATTAATTTTTTCAACCAGAGAATCCGCCCTTTGATTGCCACTAACTACTACCGCCAAATCGGGGAAAGTGGCGAATTTGTTGATGATTTCTGGATGATTGACTTACCCTTTGTGATTTTATTTGGCATAGAATTGCTAGGGCGTACCTTCTTGGTCAAACGCCGCCGTCCTGGTTTAAGCTGGTTTGAAGCCCTATTGTGGCGTTGGTACGATTTATTTTTACTGCTACCATTTTGGCGGGGGTTACGAATTTTACCTGTATTAGTTCGCCTCGATCAAGCGCAGTTATTGGATCTCCATCCAGTGCGAAAGCAAATTCATCACGGAATTGTCGCCAATTTTGCCGAAGAACTTACAGAAGTTGTAGTGGTGAGGGTAATTAATCAGGTTCAGGGTTCAATTAGGCGGGGTGAGTTAACGCACTGGCTCTCGCAACAAGAAAATTTACGTCCCTACATAGATATTAATAATGTCAATGAAGTAGAAGCGATCGCAGGTCTTTTGGTAAAAACAATTGTCTACCAAGTGCTACCCGAAATCCAACCTGCGATCGTTGCCATTTTGCGCCACAATATCGAAACCGTCTTTCATCAAGTCCCCGTCTACCGCAATCTCCAAAACCTCCCTGGAGTAGGACAAGCCAAAAACCAGTTAAGCGAACAACTAGCAACCCAAATTACAACTAACCTTTACAAAACTTTAGTTAGCGCTGTTGAAGACCCTGTTGGCGCAAAACTCACCAGTCAACTAGTAGAAAGCTTTAGCCAAGCCTTGGGAACGCAAATAAAGGAAAAACACGTACTTTCAGAAATTCAGAGTTTACTCTTTGACTTCTTAGAGGAAATCAAGATCAACTATGTCCAGCGTTTGTCTCAAGAAGATATAGACCAAATTATCGAGCAAACCAGGCAGTTACGAACAAAAGCATCAGTTCCAGTAGTAGTTGATAAAAGCACCGCTCTCACAAAAAGACGGCAAGGATAGAGGGATGAGGGAGACAAGGAGGACAAAAGGAATTAAGTAATGCCCAATGCCCAATGCGCGACTATAAAAGAAATACGCTAAACTCTAAGTAGGCGAATCATCATTGGTTCGTCACAAGACTTCTTGGAAGATATACCTATCGCAGGAAGTGGGTCGATGCCCACTTTTTTTATTGAATTTTCTCATGGCTCATCCCTTAGTCCCACAAATTATTGATTTGGCAACACCAGTGGCAGAAGAACTGGGATTGGAAGTGGTTGGCGTGGTTTTTCACACTAACCAAAATCCACCAGTATTGCGGGTAGACATTCGCAATCCTCAGCAAAACACTGGGTTGAATGATTGTGAGAGAATGAGCCGTGCTTTAGAAGCTTCCTTAGATACTGCCCAAATCGTTCCAGATGCCTATGTCTTAGAAGTGTCCAGTCCTGGTATTTCGCGGCAACTGGTCACTGACAGGGAGTTTATTTCCTTTAAAGGATTTCCTGTTATCATCTTCACTTCCCCACCCCACGACGGACAACAAGAGTGGATTGGTCAGTTGATTCGCCGGGATGAGACAGCACTTTACTTAAACCAAAAAGGTCGTGTAGTCGAAATTCCCTGCTCCCTAATTACTAAGGTGCAGCTAGACGAGCGCCGATAAACAAAGGGCTAGGGCTTAGGAGTTAGAGACTAGAGCCGCTTGCCTCAATGCTAGAGCTTAGGGGCTAGAAGTTATGAACTAGGAGCTAGAGATTAGAGAAGTGTAAAGCTATTCTTTAATCCCTAGTTCTATATAATGCATAGTTCTCAGTCCTCACTCCCCACTCCCCACTCCCTAATTTTTAAAGGAGATTGCTTATGTCAATGGTTACTTTACCTGGATTAAAAGAATTAATTGAAAGTATAAGTCGCGATCGCAATTTACCCCGGCTTGCAGTTCAATCAGCTATTAGAGAAGCACTACTCAAAGGCTATGAACGTTATCGCCGCGCCCAAAATTTAGAGCGCAAACAGTTTGACGAAGATTATTTTGAGAATTTTGAAGTAGAACTCGATATTGAAGGAGAAGGATTTCGCGTTCTTTCCACCAAAACCATTGTCGAAGAAGTCAATAACACAGACCATCAGATTTCCCTAGACGAAGTTCAACAAGTAGCTCCCGAAGCCCAGTTAGGGGACTCGGTGGTGCTGGATGTTACCCCCGATCAAGGAGAATTTGGTCGAATGGCGGCGATGCAAACCAAGCAAGTACTGGCGCAAAAATTACGGGATCAACAGCGCCAGATGGTGCAAGAAGAGTTCCAAGACTTAGAAGGAACTGTTCTGCAATCAAGAGTCCTGCGGTTTGAGCGCCAATCGGTAGTTCTGGCAGTCACCAGTAACTTTGGTCAGCCAGAAGTCGAAGCCGAATTACCAAAGCGGGAACAACTGCCTAACGATAATTATCGGGCAAATGCCACCTTCAAAATATATCTCAAAAAAGTCTCCCAAGGTCAGCAACGGGGACCACAGTTACTTGTATCTCGTGCTGATGCTGGTTTGGTGGTTTATCTTTTCGCCAACGAAGTTCCAGAAATTGAAGATGAAGTGGTACGGATTGTTGCCGTAGCTAGGGAAGCAAACCCCCCCTCCCGTTATGTAGGCCCTCGGACTAAAATAGCAGTAGATACTCTTGATCGCGATGTAGACCCGGTTGGCGCTTGTATCGGAGCCAGGGGATCGCGAATTCAAGTGGTAGTCAACGAATTGCGCGGTGAAAAAATAGATGTAATTCGTTGGTCCCCAGATCCAGCAACGTACATTGCCAATGCTTTGAGTCCAGCCCGGGTGGATGAAGTGCGCCTTATGGACCCAGAAAGTCGCCAAACTCACGTATTAGTGGCTGAAGATCAACTGAGTTTAGCCATTGGCAAAGAAGGACAAAATGTCCGTTTAGCAGCCCGCCTGACTGGTTGGAAAATTGACATCAAAGATAAAGCTAAGTATGACTATGCAGGAGAGGATGCCAAATTTACAGCGGTCAGAGCAAAATATCAATCAGAGGAAGACGAGCTTGACTTTGAGGACGAATTAGAGGATGAAAATCAGGAGGAATTAGAGGAGGAGGATACTTTTGAGAACAACAATGATGAGTAATTTATTAATTTTGTGAATTTTTGATACTGTTGACTGTAGTCTCAGTCTCAAGGATTATTTTTTCAAAGGAAACTTGGTATAAGTAAAAAATAGTAATAATAAACTTATTTTTACACCCAAAATGCTGGACTGAAATCACACAAAACCGATGAAACCAAATTATCGGCGCTGTATTAGTTGTCGCAAAGTAGCCTCAAAAGATGAGTTTTGGCGGATTGTCCGCGTCTTTCCGTCGGGAAAGGTACAATTAGATCAGGGCATGGGCCGTTCTGCCTATATTTGTCCGCAAGCGAGTTGCTTACAAGCGGCTCAAAAAAAAAATAGACTAGGGCGATCGCTACATGCATCAGTGCCAGAAACACTGTACCAAAGCTTGTCGCAACGTCTAGCCCACATCAATACCCAAAATTATATTTAGTTGGAACAACTTAGTGGCGTCATCACCAGAGGAATTGTGCGAAAGCCGAAGTCGTGTTTTCATCACACGCTCTGTTGATCGTTAAGGTTAGTGCCAAAATAGTAAATGGGTGTAAAAGGCATTCGACTCTTCAATAATAAAGAGGGGCGAGGCAACATTCCCAGAACAAGATGTAATCGATTGTATTGTGGAAGACTGAGAATCAACAAAACAAGAAACTACAAAATGGCAACCTGGTAGCGCTCAGGCGCAGTTCGGCAGTCAAGGGTTTCTCTAAAAATCTTTTATTTAAAAAATTTTTATGGATGTCCCTCAACCATCATTCTTGGTGGAGATGCCATTATTAAACCGAAACATCTCTCTTTCCTGATTGGAGGCACCGGCAAAAACTAAACGGCAACCTAAAAACAGTAATCCCAGGATGGAGATGTCGCAAACCAGGCAACCATCCGCTAAAACTGTAAATTAAAGGGGAAGAGTGGATGAACAACGGCAAAGTTAGAATCTATGAATTATCAAAGGAATTGAATTTGGATAACAAAGAGCTACTAGCAATTTGCGACCAGCTCAGCATCTCGGTCAAAAGCCATAGCAGCACGATTTCCGAATCTGAGGCAGAAAACATTCGCACGGCAGCAGAAAAACTCGCAGCTACGAATGTGTCGGCCAAAAAGGAACTAGGTACAACCAGCCATAAGCCAAATTCACCACCGAACGGCGGACGTAACCGACCTGCTGCACCCCACAAACAGCAAATTTTGGAAATACGCAAACCCACAATATTGAGAAATACTACTTCCAACGCCCCAGAGGCGTCAATTGCTAACAATACCCAAGCTGCCTTGTCTGAAGCTAATCCTCCCTCTCCTCCACGGCCTTTTGCTACACCAGTCTCATCCATGAAGCCGGCGGCACCAACTCGACCCGTACCCCGGAATCAATCTGAGACTCAAGAGCAGCCCACTGTAACAGACCTGGAACAAACGCCCAATCCAAATCAGCCCTCGGAAAAAATAGCAGGGGAAAAACCGGAAAAAATAGTTCCAACCAGGTCGAAACCGGAAAAACCTCAAAAACCGCAATTAGTTGCCCCACCAGCTAGACCGGCGACAGAAGAAGCTCAGGTGTCTGAGCCGGAGCTATCTCAGACGGGAGATAAACCAATTCTCAAACGCGAACGCCCCCGACCAGTGGAAGGCGATCGCGATCAAGTCAAGCCCAGAGTTGCTAAACTGCCAACTGACCAGTCCGCACCAGCTGCCCCACAAAGACAGGCTCGCCCTACCCCCTCACCCACCAGACCGGAGCAGAGGGCAAGTAGACCATCAGCACCATCACCACTAGGAGAGGGGCAACGACCCAGGCCAGCCCGTCCTGGTGAAGCTGTAGCAGCAATGCCGACCGCTACTCCACCAAGACATATGTCAGGAATGGCGGGTAAATCTGACGGATTAGGTGATGAGCCAGTTGCACCCGATCTCCTCGATTTAAAACGCCCAAGTCCGCCTCGCCCGACCAAAGGTGGCAAAAAGTGGGTAGAAGAGGAAATTATTGACGAAGTTAAAGAGAAGGCCAAGGCTGGGGTCAAAGGCAAGCGGATCAAGCCAATACTTGATGATGACTTTGAAGAAGATTTGCTGGATGAGGACGATCTAGACGCACCAACTACCGTCCTAGTCAGCCTTTCCATCGCCCGTCCTCCCAAACCCAAAGCGACTCGACCGATGCAGATGCCAGGCGCAACGCTTGCTAGCGCCCCAACTGCCAGAACAAGAGGTAAAAAATCTGGTTCCAAGTCTGGTTCTAGCCGTGATCACCACAACAACCGTCGCCAAGAAGCTGAAACAAAGCGCGATCGCCCCGAAAAAGTGGTGATCACAGGCCCGTTGACTGTACAAGAACTATCTGACGTTTTAGCCGTTGCCGATACAGAGATTGTAAAAATCCTCTTCCTTAAAGGCATGGCGGTGAGTATCACCCAAAATCTGGATATTCCGACAATTACCCTGGTAGGAAAAGAACTAGAAATAGAAGTTGAAACCGTCGAGCGAGAAGCAGAAGCTCGAAAAGTTACGGAAATGGTCGGCGCAGAAGACCGAGAATATCTCCACCGCCGTCCGCCAGTCGTGACAATTATGGGTCACGTAGACCACGGTAAAACCACCCTACTCGACTCGATTCGCAAAACCAAAGTGGCTGCTGGTGAAGCTGGTGGTATCACTCAACACATTGGTGCGTACCATGTGGAAGTAGAACATGAAGGCAAACCCCAGCAGATAGTCTTCTTAGATACCCCCGGTCACGAAGCCTTTACCGCTATGCGAGCCAGAGGAGCCAGGGTGACAGACATTGCTGTGTTAGTAGTGGCTGCTGATGATGGTGTCCGTCCCCAAACCATTGAAGCCATTAGCCACGCCCAAGCTGCGGGAGTGCCAATTGTTGTAGCAATCAACAAAATTGACAAAGAAGCAGCACAGCCAGAGCGGGTGAAACAAGAACTCACTCAGTATGGTCTGACCGCAGAAGACTGGGGTGGTGAGACAATCATGGTTCCTGTGAGCGCTATCAGAGGCGAAAACCTAGATACGCTTTTAGAGATGATTCTGCTGGTAGCAGAAGTGGGAGAACTGTCTGCCAACCCAGACCGTTCCGCCAAAGGAACTGTGATTGAAGCACATCTGGATAAAGCCAAGGGAGCAGTTGCTACCCTGCTGATTCAGAATGGTACCCTCCATGTGGGAGATATGCTCGTAGCCGGCTCCGCCTTTGGTAAGGTGCGGGCAATGGTTAATGACAGAGGAGCAAGAGTCGATATCGCCTCTCCTTCCTTTGCTGTGGAGGTGTTGGGCTTAAGTGATGTGCCAGCAGCAGGTGACGAGTTCGAGGTCTTCTATAACGAGAAAGAAGCAAGAACACTCGCTAGCGATCGCGCAGACAGACAACGCATATCTCGCCTGTTGCAAGGACGTGTTACCCTTACAACTCTATCGGCTCAAGCCCAAGAAGGCGAGTTGAAAGAACTCAACTTGATCTTGAAAGGAGACGTCCAAGGTTCCGTGGAAGCCATTGTGGGAGCGATCAAGCAAATCCCCCAAAACGAGGTTCAAATTCGGATGCTGTTGGCTACTGCTGGGGAAATCACCGAGACAGATATCGACTTAGCATCTGCCAGTAACGCTGTGATTATTGGCTTCAATACTACCTTCGCCAGTGGGGCCAGACAAGCCGCCGATGAAGCGGGTGTGGATGTCCGGGAATACAACGTGATCTACAAACTCCTGGAAGATATCCAAGATGCCTTAGAAGGTCTTTTGGAACCAGAGTTGGTGGAAGAACCATTGGGTCAAACCGAAGTCCGTGCCGTCTTCCCAGTTGGCCGTGGTGCTGTTGCAGGTTGTTATGTTCAGTCTGGCAAGTTAGTTCGTAACTGCAAAGTTAGGATACGACGCGGCGGTAAGGTACTCTACGAAGGCGTGCTTGATTCCCTAAAACGGATGAAAGAGGATGCCCGTGAGGTCAACGCCGGTTATGAATGCGGTGTCGGCATGGATAAATTCAATGATTGGGTTGAAGGTGACATCATCGAAGCCTACCAGATGGTTACTAAGCGCCGAACTCTTACCTTAACAAGATAGTGTTGAGGGTAAAATACTTAGAAGTTAGGAATGATTAGTTAGAAGTTAAAAGCTTCTAACTAACTCCTAACTCCTAACTCCTAACTTTAGATAATATGCCTTCATTTCGCTCTGAACCTATTTTGTGGATTCACGTCGCTGGGTTGGCGACATTGCCTGTTTTTTTAGTACTCTGCTTATTGTTCCTGTCTGTAGGCGAGCCATTTTTGCCGGTCTGGATGGAACTCTTCTTGGTTGCCGCCATTGGTATTATGCCCCTGCTATGGATGCAGTTGCGTCGCCCTTTTTATATATTTGCTCTTTTAGGAATAGCCCTAAAGCCAGAAAATCTGACTGAGCGGCAACGAAAAATTCTCTATTTAGTTAATACAAAGTTAAATCGTATCCTAGCTTTAGTAGCAGCAGTATTGTCGGTTTGGATGCTGTGGTATCTCTACCAAATTGCCCCATTAGTCGCAAATACAGCTAAATTTTTACCGCAATGGCGCAGCCTTGGGCTATTTTTTGCGGGGTTAGCCTTTCTGGCTAGCAATCTATTTTTACAAATTCCTGTGAGTGTAATGCGGGTTTTAGTGACTAATGACACAGAATTCGCGGCTATAGAACCATTATCTTTAGAAAAGATTAAACAGGATTTCACAATTTTAGGGGTACGAGTTAATCAAATCTTGCCCCGATTGTTGCAATCTCTATTTAGGATTAATACAGATTTATAGCAGCCCCCAAAGCCATATTATTTTACTTTAGAAAGCCGACAAATAAGCAGCAGGGGAGCAGGGCAAAATTTATAACTCTTGACTACTGACTGTTAAAATTAAAACAAAGGAATGAGGAATTATGGCTCAAATTCCAGCCTCTAGCGATCGCCAATTTTCTGCTGATACTGAAATTTGGTATAGCCTCAAATGTGCGATTTCCACTAGTTCCGGTTTTCAACGCTGGCAACTAGAACGCGATGCTCAATTACAAGGACTTCGTTTGGAACAGCAGGTACAACGGTATTTACGAGAAACTTTAGAAACTTTAGCCTACTAAAAATTAAGTAAATCTTCTAAGCTTGTTTGCAAGCGACGGAGTTGACGGTACGCACTCCCCAAGCGATTGCCATCAACTTCTAGTTCATTTGTGGGATAATTCTTAATAATTTCGAGCAGCGATACCTGTCCGTCTTGACTCGCGGAAAGTACCAAAGCAGATCGCAAAGCCTGTCGATCTGCTCTCCGAGACGGTGTATAAATAACTTGACTCATTTGATCCAAAATAATATTACCAATTCGGCTATTCAGCACTTTATCTAAAAATACAAGGTTTACCTTCACTGGTTCTGTTAAATACTGGCGAACTGCTTTGGGATCTTGTCGCGCCAAAGCTAAATTAACTCGTAGCGAAGGTGAGAGTTCACCTGTTTGGGCAAAGGTAGATAGCTCCTTGACTGAAAGTGATTCACGGAAGATGCTATACTTCAGCACCATTCGTTCCGCAGCAAAGACAGGAGTGGAAAAAAGTAGACAGATACCAACTAATAAAACTAAGATGCGACGCAGCGTCAAAAATTGAAAACGCATTTTTCCTACTTTCCTGAAGATTTGCTTTTGCTGGGATAATATCCCAGCAAAATTAGTTGCCGCATCCGGCTTTAGGTAACAATAAAAAATAAATCATTCAGTAGTTGTTGGGGAGGCAGCTTTACTTTAATGGCATCAAGTCTAACTAAATTTACTTAGACTTGATATTGGATTTAAAACATTTTAATCTAGTTAATACCACGCGATTTGCGATCGCTCTTGCACAACTCGTTGATAAACTTCTTCGGTTTGCTTGGCTAATTTCGGCCAGCTAAAGCGCCGCTCTAAATCCTCATAAGCGTTATCCACCAACCATTGCCGATATCCTGGATTTTTCAACACTTCCAAAATTCCCCAAGCTAAAGAATCGGGATTATTCGTCCAAGTCACAATACCTGTTTTGGTGTGTTGCACCACTTCTGGAAAACCACCTGTATCAGAAACTACTACAGGTACACGAGAAGCAAAGCTTTCTAAAGCTACAATTCCAAAGGGTTCGTAAAGACTAGGAAACACAGCACAATCAGCAACAGTTTGAAATTTATCTAAGTATTTATCAGAGAGAAAACCTGTAAAATAGCAATGATGCCAAATTCCCAAATTCCAGGCTTGGCGCTTGAGATGGTCAGTATTGCCGCCACCAACGATCACAAATTTAACATTACCTCCCATTTCCCAAAGTATTTTGGGTGCAGCATTGAGCAATATAGGTATACCCTTTTCGTAGGTCATGCGACCGAGGTAATAGACGATGTTCTCATCATCTGTAGCAAATTGGCGGCGGAAATCCAGAGCATTAAAATTTATGTGATGCTGTTTCTTTTCGGCTCGGATACCGTTATAAATAACATCAATTTTGTCCCAAGGACTGTGTAGGGCTCGTTCTACTTCCCGCCGCATATACTCACTGCAAACTATAATCCGCCAAGCGTTGTAAGCCAGCAAAATTTCTTTGCCATTAATATAGCCTTGGATGTGTGTGTGAATACCGTTATGGCGTCCGTATTCCGTTGCGTGGATTGTGGAAATTAGTGGTATTTTAAAATTATGCTTCAGAGCGATCGCAGCATCTCCTACTAACCAATCATGGGCATGAATTAAATCAAAGCTTCCTTCCTCTAGGATCAACTTACCACCGTGATATCCCATACTCAGGTTGAGATTGACTACCCAATGGAAAAAATCGTTACTATGGCCGACTGGCACCCGATGCACCTTTACTCCCTCAACTACCTCGTACATCGATGCCTGACCAAACTCCGCCGTAATCAGGTGGACTTCATGCCCTAGTTTTACCAGTTCCGGGTACAATTCTGCTACATGACGCGCAATTCCCCCAACAATCCTTGGTGGAAATTCCCAACTCAGTACCAGTATCTTCATGTGCTAGACTCCCCAACACTTTACAAATATATCTAAAAAACTATATTTATCTAAAAATACAAGGGTAGTGAATGCAGTGAGTATTTTTACCAAAATTTTTAGATTTTTTAACAGTTATTTTGTTAAAGCTTATCAGCTGAATTAGCCAATCCTTCACATTAAACCTACAAATATGACATCCACACCCAAAATTCTCGCCTTTGCTGGCAGCACCCGGATTGATTCGTACAATAAAAAATTGGTAAAAATCGCGGCGGCTGGCGCTCAGGCAGCAGGTGCAGAAGTGACTTATATAGACCTACGCGATTTGCCTTTACCTCTTTTTGATGAAGATTTGGAAGCTGAAGCCGGACTACCTGCCAACGCCCAGACTTTCAAACACTTGATGATTTCTCATCAAGGATTGCTGATTGCTTCGCCTGAATATAACAGTTCACTCACAGCAGTTTTGAAGAACGCTATTGACTGGGCATCCCGTCCAGCTCCAAATGAAGCACCGTTGGCAGCTTTTGCAGGTAAGGTTGCTGCCATTATGAGTACTTCCCCAGGCGCTATTGGAGGTCTACGGGGTTTGGTTCACCTGCGGTCTATTTTGGGAAACATCAAAGTTTTGGTACTTCCCGATCAGATAGCCCTACCAAAAGCTTACGAAGCTTTTAATCCCGATGGCATATTAAAAGATCCTAAACAGCAAGAATCTATTGAAAAGTTAGGCGATATCCTAACAAAAATATTGCTAAAGCTCAACTAAATTCTTCAGGTATTCAGCGATCGCAGAAAATCTAAACATCCTGGCGGATTGATCAAGCGTCAGTACTTTGAACGGCTAAATATCACAATTACTGACTTTGCTGATATTATTAATGTATCTCCTAAAACTGGATCTGAGATAGTTAATGAGCAAGTAAGTGTTACACCAGGGTTAGCGCATCTCAAAGCTTATTGACAAGCGGAATTGCCCGATCAGCAATAAGGTTTGAAACAAAGTGGCGCTGTCAGAGCTAGGTTAAGATTTAATAAGCTGCTCCGGGAGAGTCAAAAGAATTCAATGTGAAAAGCGACCGCACCTATGCAGATTTAGCTAGAGCAGAAGAAGCCCCACGTCTCACCCTGTACTCAGGGGAGCGTGGGATGAATTCTGGGCAATGATAGCGTTCGCGTAGCGTCTCGTAGAGAAGCGGTAGCGAGTCATCGAGCGTCGGAATTGACTTTCCGTG
>NZ_JBGTFY010000346.1:0-5714 GCF_041747015.1 Nostoc sp. | reverse complement strand
TGCTGTTGAGTGGTGTAGGGAAACTTGTTGTACACCGCTTGAGCTGCGCCTTCTGTCAAACGTTGAGCATTATCGGTCAAGCTTTTTGCTGCTTCTAAGCTAGCTGGAGCTTGGCGAAAACGACCAAAAGCGGTTTGAATTTCTGTGCTGGAGAGAAAGCGACCTTGAGAATCTGCGGTGGAAACTGCTTCGGTAAGAGGTGTTTTCATGAGTTTAGTATCTCCCTATTTACAATTTTGTTGAAATTTGTTTTGTCTAACTGACAATTGTCAGTTAATAGCATTGGTTGATCAGGCTTAACCTACAGCAGCGGCAGCGCGATCAAAGTAGCTAGCAACTTCAGATAACAGAGCGCTGCAATCGCCTCTGGTGATTCCATTGGTGTCACCAGCGATCGCAAGAGCTGCTTCCTTCATCTTTTCTACGCCAACTGCTACAGAAGCACCAGGAGTTCCCAACGCCAAGTAGGTTTCGCGCAGACCGTTTAGACAACGGTCATCCAATACACTTGCATCACCAGCAAAGATTGCATAGGTAACATAGCGCAGGATGATTTCCATGTCGCGCAAGCAAGCTGCCATGCGGCGGTTGGTGTAAGCATTACCACCAGGAGCAATCAACTGAGGTTGTTCAGCGAACAAAGCGCGAGCTGCATTAGCAACGATCGCAGAGGAGTTGCCGGTAATCCGGTTGACGGTATCTGCACGCTTGTTACCATCTTTAACAATTGCGCTCAGAGCATCCAATTGAGCCGCGCTGAGATATTCGCCTCTGGCATCAGCTTGGGAAACTACTTTGGCAAACGCATCTAAAACCATTGCTTTAATCTCCTAAATTTGCTTACGTTAACAGACTTGTTGGACTTCAAAGTAAAAAACTTTTGAATTTAAGTCTGAGTTTGGACTGTCTGAGCAGATTGGAAAAACTTACAACAGACATCTACAGGTATAAGTTTAATTTTTTCGGGTTTCCAATTAAATTTTTTTTTACAAAACTTCAAATTTCTATGAGCGATTGAAAAACCCGAAAAATAGCCACTTTACTTGCCTTGTAATGTTGTTTTTTCCTTACCAGTCATCTTTATACAATGCTGTAGTAGCATTTTTTATTACAAATTATTGTTATGTCTGTTCATTTTGTTTACATAAATTAATAATTTTGGTTAAAGTTATGAGAAGTTAGATATTTATACAGGGCAAACACATTATGTCAACAAGGAGATTTTATTCTCAATAAGCGCACTTGGATTAAGTCTATAGCAATCCGATTTAATTTTTGAACTTATCTGCGTCGGTAGGCAAGAGGTGGTCACTGAGCCTTTCTCTACCAGACGCTGCGCGTAGCTTGCTTCCCCGCAGGGGTACGACAAGCTCAGGGTAACACTTGCCGTTGGCGCAGCCTCTCGTAGAGAAGTGCAACAGCAAAAAATGCTCCTTGAGTTGTACGGAGTTTTTTCAAAAATCAAAATCATAGTCCTATAGATAAAATAGAAACATGGATTATTGAAACCCAAGATCAAATATGGGGAGCAACAACTGAGTCTTTACGGTTTGAAAAACGGAAAGTTTTGCTAATGAATTATGTGCGATGAGTCCCTTATATTGATTCAGCTTGAATCTGTTGAGAGCTAAAAATGTTACCTCCACAGGCTGAAAAAAAGATGCGTTGCTGGATTCGCAGTCGCCATTTGATTTGTTTGGGTAATTTTTTTATATTCGAGACATTAGAATATACGACGATTGAAAGATTTTCTGAATGTGTCGCTTCTTTAGGAGGAACAGTAATATCCGTTGACTCTATTAATAAAATTTGGATGGGCGATCATCGCCAAGTTATTCTATATCAGGTAAAAGCTAGTTTACATACACCTCATCATACTTTGAAACAATACTGGATAAAATATGGTGATTTTTATACTAGATTTGATGCGCGTGTTTGAGAGCCGTCAATTTTGTAAAAATTAAGTGTAAATAGATTTGTCCCGACTAAGCAACAATTAGGTTTATGATTATTAAATTTCCCAAATTACCCCGGTCTATAGGTCAACTCAGTACTCGTGTGTTAGCGATCGCGCTAGGAGTTCTATTAACGGTTAGCAGCCTGCAAGTGTTGCCTTCCCAAGCTGAACCAGCACCCCCGCTAACTGCTGGAGATACTTCAGAAGTGCTTTCTCAACGGCAATCACCTGCTAGTGCTGCTATCGGTAGCAGCAGCTTTGTAACAGCAGCAGTGAATCGTGTGGGCACGGCAGTTGTCCGAATCGATACTGAGCGGACAATTACTCGTCGCACTGATCCATTTTTGGAAGACCCCTTTTTGCATCGGTTTTTTGGTGAGGGTTTCCCCCAACAGCTGCCTTCTGAGCAGCAGTTGCGCGGTTTAGGCTCAGGTTTTATTATTGACAAGACTGGGTTAGTTCTGACGAATGCTCATGTGGTCGATAAAGCTGATAAAGTGACAGTCCGGCTCAAAGATGGCCGTACCTTTGAAGGGAAAGTTCAAGGTATTGATGAAGTCACAGATTTGGCAGTAGTTAAGATTAACGCTGGTAACGATTTGCCCGTCGCGCCCTTGGGTTCTTCTAGTAATGTACAAGTAGGAGACTGGGCGATCGCAGTTGGAAATCCTTTAGGATTTGATAACACCGTTACCTTGGGAATTGTCAGTACCCTCAAACGTTCCAGCGCCCAAGTTGGTATTAGTGACAAACGCCTGGAATTTATTCAGACAGATGCCGCCATTAACCCTGGTAACTCAGGAGGACCACTATTAAATGGTCGTGGTGAAGTGATTGGGATAAACACAGCGATTCGTCCTGACGCAATGGGTATTGGGTTTGCGATTCCCATCGATAAAGCCAAAGCGATCGCATCTGTACTGCAACGTGATGGTAAAGTTGCTCACCCCTACTTAGGTGTGCAAATGCTAACTTTGACACCCGAACTTGCCAAGCAAAATAATACCGATCCCAACTCTCCGATTCAGATACCAGAAATTAATGGGGTTTTTGTCATGCGAGTTGTTCCCAATTCTCCAGCGGCATCTGCGGGAGTGCGGCGTGGGGATGTAATTGTTCAAATTGATGGTAAACCGATTACGAGTGCTGAACAATTGCAAAACGTTGTAGAAGACAGTCGCCTTGGTCAAGCATTGCAACTGAAATTGCAACGGGGTAATGAAACACAGCAGCTTTCAGTACGCACATCTGAGTTGCAAAATGCTTCCTAAAGGCGCACATCTGTTATTTGTGTCAACATAATTCGTAGTTGTAATCAGATTTAATTACGAATTACGAATTACGAATTATTTGTAGGTATGTAGAGACGCAAAATATTGCGTCTCTACAGCTTTTTTGGGTTTGCCCTGGGTGTTGCGTAGTTTACCGCACTTCTCTACCAGACGCTGCATTTTGGCAAGGCCACCTCGACTGCGCTGGCACAAGTTAGTGACTACCGCAGGTCTTACCCTGAGCCTGCGTCGTACCCCTGCGGGGAAGCAAGCTACGCGTAGCGTCTGTCTGCGACACGCTGCGCGAACGTAGAGAAGGGCATCGCTTATGCTAAATTCAGTCTAATTTTAATTATCTTCTGTGGATATAAACCGCGAACCGCTTATCAGTCTGGCACTTTACCACACCCTTAAATGGTCGGTCGTCAGCCCTATGCTTCATACTTACTTTCGGGGTCAGATATATGGTGCTCAAAATGTTCCCCAATCAGGCCCATTAGTAGTGGTGAGCAATCATGCTAGTTACTTTGATCCGCCAATTGTCTCTAATTGTGTACGCCGTCCAGTAGCATATATGGCTAAAGAAGAGTTATTTGATATCCCAATTTTGGCGAAAGTGATTAAACTATGTGGTGCTTACCCAGTGAGCCGAGGAAATGCCGATCGCACAGCCATCCGTTCAGCACTAGAATATCTCGATAAAGGTTGGGCTGTCGGTGTTTTCTTGGACGGGACTCGCACCCCAGATGGTCGAATTACAAACCCCAAAAGAGGCGCATTGTTGCTGGCAGCGAAAGCAAAAGCCCCAATATTGCCCGTGAGTATCTGGGGTAGTGAGGAGATTTTAAAAAAAGGCTCGGCCATACCTCGTGCAGTTCCCATCACTGTCAGGATTGGCAACTTGATTGATAGCCCCAATTCTACTAATAAAGAGGAATTGGAAACTTTGACACAAAAGTGTGCCAATGTAATTAACGAGATGCATGATTTAGGGCGATGAGTTAAATAAGCTCAGATATATACTTTAGGGAGGTAGCGATGCCTATGGCGGCAAACTACGCTACTTAGCTTTTGTATATTTGTCAACACGCTCTAGCAATGAAGTCAGACTTTGTGCTTAAATGCAACTGCTGGGCAAATTCACCTTTCACAATTTCTCCCTAAACAGCATATGAGCGGCTTTGAGGCCAAGAATTTTTGGGATCGATTAAATAATCTGGCGTTAGTCCGCTTTTTGCTTTTGGTTGCTTCTGGCTGGGCGATCGTACAGCTTTTAGCTTACTTTGAAGCAGTGATCGTTATTTTCACATTCGCTGCAATTTTGGCTTTTTTACTCAGCTATCCTGTACAATGGCTACGGCATTTTTTGCCTCACGGCGTAGCTGTTGCTGTCATTTTCTTACTCAGCATTGTGTTTATTGGCAGTCTGATAATTACCGTAGGCTTAACGGTTTTATCTCAAGGACAACAATTAATTGACAGTATAACTGCGTTTGTGAATTCTTTAATCCCTCTATTAGAGCGAGTAGAAGGATTTTTGCGAAGTCGTAACTTGCAGATAGATTTAAGTTTTATTGAAGAACAATTACGAAACCAAGCTGTATCTAGTCTTGTTACTAGCTTGGCTGTTTTACAAGGGTTCATGACAAATTTTGTTACTTTTATATTGATAGCAGTTGTAGCTTTCTTCATGTTATTAGATGGAGACAAGTTGTGGAGTTTTATCTTAAAAATAGTACCAAAACATCGCAGGAATAGATTTACAAATATAATCAGACGGTCATTTTTAGGATTTTTTAGAGGTCAGTTGTTATTAAGCGCATTTCTCACAACTTCAACTTTCCTAGTTTTCGTAGTATTAAAAGTACCTTTTGCGTTGATCCTGTCAGTAATAGTGGGAATTCTTGACATCATTCCTGGCATAGGAGCAACATTAGGAGTAAGCACAGTGACTCTATTTGTGTTGTCTCAAGGTGTTTGGTTAGCATTAAAAGTATTGATAGCTTGTATTGTCCTTCAGCAAATACAAGACAACCTGATTGCTCCCCGAATTATGCAAGATGCGCTGAATCTTAACCCTGTAGTGGTATTCTTTGCTTTACTTGTAGGTGCTAAAGTAGCAGGTTTGCTGGGAGTTTTTATATCTATTCCCATCGCTGGAGTTATTGTGTCTTTGTTTGAAATTGATGAGATGAAAGCTGAAGTTTAGTTAGAGTTAAAAGTTGTAGTAGGGGTTTAGCATGCTAAACCCCTACGAAAGATGTGGTTTTTAACTTTATTCATATTTAGTATTTCTTGTCAATGCGTAAGTCATATAGCGTTTCCTAATCACATGAGGTACATCATAGCCCCCTCATCGCTTGCGGGGAGGGGGTTGGGGGTGGGGTTATTGTACCTCACTCAACTGAGAACCGCTATATACAAGTCTTTTAACCTACTTGTTTACCGTATTCAGCTAGATAGGCAGGAGCCTCACGCCTACCGTT
>NZ_JBGTFY010000345.1:0-4772 GCF_041747015.1 Nostoc sp. | reverse complement strand
CCCAATTTGCCCGGCGCTCGCCGACGAAAGTGCAAGGTTTTTGAACCTCTGGATGCTATAGTCTTGCACTTGCTTGGTGAAAAAATGCTCAAAACCCTTACCTAGACTATGTTTCACTTTTGTTCAGCAAGCCCTAATTAGTTATCTGGGCATCATAAGTATTATATAGTGATTATTACTACAGATGCTTCAGAAAATTCCCCTTGTTGCAATTAGCGTTCTGCTTCTAGCTCAAACATTACCAGTTGTTGCCAATAACCTTACTGCCACAATCGTAAGTGTCGGTGACGGTGACACCATACGCGTAAAGACTGGCAACAAAACTGTAACTATTCGTCTCGCCTGCATTGATGCACCAGAGATGAAACAGAATCCTTGGGGTCAACAATCGGCAGCAAGACTCAAACAATTGCTGCCAGTAGGACAAGCAATCACCCTACGTGCTGTTGAAACTGACAAATACAAGCGCTTGGTTGCAGAGATTTATGTCGATAATCGCAGTGTCAATGTCAACATGGTGCAAGAGGGACAATATGAAAGTCTATCACCAGTATCTCAAAAGCTGTCCACAGTCTAAAGATAGTTTATTGCAGGGTGAGAGCTATGCTAAACAAAAGCGTTTAGCTTTTTGGAGTCAGGCCAATCCTGTGATGCCTTGGGACTTCCGCCACAAAACTACCCAAAAAAGAGCCTCACAACCGATTCAACCACAGCAACAGAATAACTGTGATCCTTCTTACCCAGATTTTTGTATTCCCAAAAATTCACCTGATTTGAATTGCCCAGACATGACCCAAAGAAGGTTTAAGGTATTGCCACCTGACCCTCATGGCTTTGACCGAGATGGGGATGGTATTGGGTGTGAAAAATAAAAAACTTTGGCTAGTACAAGTTTAAAAATTCGATAAAAATTACTTGAGGCTAATACAAAAAGTGAGAACTAATCAGCAGTCCACGGAAATTCCGGGCGCTCCTGCCCAAGTATGGGAAAATATTTTAGTTCCAGCAAAAGGAACAATGACTGTTAAAATTCCGCGTGATGCTGGCTTTAGTTTATTAGAATTAATAGTAGTAATACTAATGGTAGGAATTTTGGGAGCGATCGCAGTTCCTAGCTGGCTTGCCTTTGTAAATCGACAGCAGGTAAATAAAGTTAACGATGCCGTTTTCGCCACACTCCAAGAAGCGCAGCGCGAAGCTAAAAACAAAAAACTTAGCTACAGTGTCAGCTTTCAGAAAAATAGTACAACCCAAAATACAGAGGTTGCTGTTTACAATAGCAATGCTGGAACCCCTGCATGGAAACCTCTAGGAGTGGATGTAGGTGTTAGCTCTAACAAATTTCTGACTGGTGCCAATCTCAGCGCTGAAAATACTGCTGGTTCATCCGTATCTTACACTTTAAGTTCAGCAACCAAAATTACTTTTGACTATATGGGGACTCTTCCCAATGCAAGCTTTGGCACAGTTGAGCCAATTGGATTAAAAATTGTATCAGCTATACCAATTTCTGGAAGTTCTACATCCCCTAGTAGCGTAAAGCGATGCGTCATTGTGAAAACCCTTTTAGGATCGATGCAGAAGGCGAAAGACTCTGACTGCAACTAAGCTCAAAGTCTGAGCGGCGGTTCCCACCGTTGGCATTAGAACTAGATACAGCAAGGTTTACAGGGTTTACATATGTTTTATCATTTTAGTGAATTGTATTACCTATGCTCTGGGAACTACTGACTGGGACATTTTGTTGATTTCTGAATCACGTCAAAAGTGTGTCAGCATTGTAATTAGTTCGTAATTAGTTCACTTTGTTGTGAATAAATGAATTGAGCTAAGTGATCGCATTGCTTCCCGGCGAACGATCGCTTTAACTTTTCCTTGGTGTAGCCTTATGATTGACACCAGTATATTAATAAAGTTAATATTATCATGTCAACTGGTGAGCGCAGTGAAAATAAAATTAAAGTAAAAATGAATATTACAGTAGATGTAACACCTATCGCTGCGTTTAGGTGGAATGAAGAAAATGCCCAAAAACTCAGGGAGCTTAGAGAGAAAGCTGGATATAGTAGACAAAAGCTATCTGATGCTGTGGGAGTTTCTGTGGCTTATATTCAGCAGCTAGAGACTCCTCACGTCTTTATTAACAAACCAAAAAAACCAACTCAGATGACTGTTAGCACAGAAATTCTAGAGAAACTTTGTGCTGCTTTAGATGGGGATATCACTTCACTTATTTGGAACATAGATTACAACAGTTAAGAGAGTTATTTACTACGCTCACCAGTAAAAAACACTTGACAATCACTGGTGAGCGTAATAATATAGTAATCATAAGAGAGGAGACGAGCGCGATGCCTCTTTTGAAAAACAAAGAAGCGTTCAAAATTCAACCCTTTTGAAGAAGAATTCAGAAGTCAGAATTCAGGAGTCAGAATAAATCAGTCGGGGATTCAGACCGCGCAGGAATTGAAGACCACCAAATTTTCAATTTGGAGGTCTTCAACCCGATTATTCATCCGCCAGTCGTACAGAATTCAAATCTATTTTCTGACTCCTGACTCCTGAATTCTGTTCGATAAATCGAGTTAACGATACGAAACCACAATAACCAGCCGCCACCGGGACTAGCAGCCGGAAGCCAAAAACTTGTATTGCTCAAGCCACCGGAGATGATTCCGATGACCAAACCAAGTCTGAAAACTGGTTGTAAAAACTTCAATCTTTCCAGAATTAAGGCGATTGCATACTACTGAGTATGCAATCGCCTTTTCAATCAATTCTTATCACATGGCTGTACAGAGGACACGGTAATATCCCAATATCTTCTCTACAGCTTTGTGCTGTCTGGTGTTCTGACATCAGTTAATACGCTTTACCCTTGAACACTTTTATAGAACCCATTTGAGATCTATACAGGAGGGCAATCGAATTTGGCTGAACTACGAGCTAAGTTACAAATTTTATAGATTGATCGTCAGGATTTTTTTCTTGCTTTTTTTGTCGCTCAACACGACTGTATTGTAGGGTAATGTATCCGTTAAGAGCGGAATTGGCAGCTTAAAACTGGGGCTTTTATGATCGAGTTCGCCTAAATCAATGCTTTTCGTTATATCGCCATCTGTTGCCAGATAAGCGGTAAGTTCGCCTTTATAATCTTCAATTAAAAAGTCTCTAAAGAAAACGACTGCCCCACCCTCAGGATCTATACCAAGGATGACCGTACCGCTGAAAGTTGCGCCTTTTCGTTCTTCATCAACCGTTGCCACTGTGATTTCCGAGGGGTCTTGACCGGACTTATCTGCCATAAACTTTTTCTCTTGCGAATTCTCAACAATTGAAAATGATTTTACAAGAGCGCTATGGGCGATCGCAAAACTCTCAGGACGTATTTCTGCATCGGTCTTGCAAATGTATAGCCAAGTTACTTCTGGTTATACGCCCTCTCAAAATTGTTGGACTTTACGGTAAACGTTGGGATGTTGAACTAAATTTAAGATATCTAAAAACTACCTTGGGTATGGATATTTTGCGATGTAAAACACTCTCAATGGTACGCAAGGAAATTTACGTTTTTCTGCTGGCTTATAATCTACTTCGTAGTTTGATGTGGGATGCCGGAACTACTTACACCACTCCTCCATTACGCCTATCTTTGCAAGGTACTCGCCACCATAAAATTTAACTTTATTCCCAAATTATTAGCTGCTCATTCAACGAAACGTCTTCAAATTTATCATACTTTACTAAAAGTTATTGCTCACAAGGCTGTTCCAGAACGCCCAGGTCGTAGTGAACCACGAGGCAGTTGCAAACTGCTTAACCCGCAAGTGTTTCGGCTTTTCTTAGTGCCATTCGGTATAGGGGATATTGGGTACTATTCGAGCGATCGCCCAATCGTCTGCCGCCCCACGGCAGCAATAGCGGAATTTCAGGTATAACTAATAACTTTAAGAAACCTGATCAAAGAGAGCAACGTCTACAAAGGTAAGCATTCAATTCATTATGAAACCTTTGCTCAAATCAACTTTTAATTTTTTGGGTTCACTAACTGCCAAAACGGGAGCAGGTACTACTGCGATTATATTGTTATGCGCTTTCATGACTAAACCAGTAGTTGCTGAAGTCCCAAGCTTTACCGATGTTAACGCCGATGTTTATGCCCAAGAGATTCAAGAGGCTGTTCAGAAAGGGCTTATTGCAGGCTTCACTTCTAACAATACCTTTCGTCCCACGTTAGAATTAACGCGGGAACAGATGATATCGATGGTAATAAATGCGCTCAGTAAGCTACCCGTAAGTAGTGCGACTGTGCCACACGACCCACCGCCAGCAGCAGGAAACTTATTGAAAGTCACCAGCAAGCCTTTTCGGGATGTAAACGCAACCTGTTGGAGTGCTGCAATGATTGAGTGGGCAAAATTTAACGGGATTATGCAAGGCTATTCTGATGGCACTTTTCGGCCTACCCAAGCAGTAACCCGTGCTGAGTTGATGGCGGTATTGCGTAAAGCCATTCAGTATGCAGATGAAGGTGGAGGAATTTCAGGTATGAGAAACTTGCAGCAGCCAACAGCGTTCAGTGATATATCTAATCATTGGGCGGAAAAAACAATTACAGAGATGTCTGTCTACTGCGGTGTTGCAACTCCCGTCAACGAAACTGGAAATGCCTTTTCTCCTAATCTTGGGACACGGCGTAATTATGCCGCAGCAGCCACATTACGGATGCTCAACTGTCTTTTGGGTGTTTAAACAAAAACCAAAGCCATAAA
>NZ_JBGTFY010000344.1:0-6098 GCF_041747015.1 Nostoc sp. | reverse complement strand
TTACTCAGCTCTTGTTGAAAGAGCTTTTCCTCTGCTGCATTCAGTCGTAGATAGGTATCAATAAACCTAGAAATGAGTTGCATTCGAGCTGGATCTCTAAATGCAGGGTGGCCAGCAGACGTAAACATTCCGCTTTGACTTTGGGTCTATCTGCTGGCTGAATTTGCATCCTTGCCATTAAAGCTGCAGCTACTGGATTTGGTTGTTGGAGAAACTCTCGCCAATTGAGGCAGTTGAGCTGAATGACAGCGTAGTTAAAATCCAGAACGACTTTGTCAGGAAATGCTACTCGATAGGTATCTGGCTCTGAACGTTGGGGCACCTCAAATGAAAAGACCACAATTGGATATACGGGTAAGGCATATTTCTGATGCAGGCGGGCGAAGTATGAGAACATGCGTCGCCCAAACTCGGCTTGTGGTTGAGATTGTTGCTCAACGTGGACTAAAAAGAAGGAGTCTTAACCTCTGAACCGGGCTTTGACAACGAGATCGACTTCACGCCGTTCTTCAGTAGTGACATCGGTAAATAATTCTTTATCTAGAAATGTGATGGAGTCTGTTTCCAGATAGGTCGATACAGCAGGAAAGAATAGCTCAATGAACTCCCAAAAGAAGGTGGAGAGCAGTTCTTTGAACAGGCGATCGTGGTCAATCATGGTAGATCTTGAATCGGTTGACCATCCAGGATAGTCTCATAAACCTGAATCATTCTAGTAGCAATACGATCCCAAGTGTATTCTTCAAGAATCAGTTCACGCCCGCGATCGCCCATCTTTTTAGACTCTTGAGGATTATTAAGTAGACGTTGAAGACCAGACGCGATCGCTGCCACATCCAGTTCTACTACAGAGCCAAGTTGATATTCTTCAACTACAGAAGCCAAAGCTACACCAGGAGTAACAAGGACAGGTAGCCCGACTGCTAAAGCCTCCAAAACAGCAACGCCAAAGTTTTCCGAGTGAGAAGTTAGCGCAAATATATCCGCTCCTTGCAGGAATATATCTTTCATTTCGTCAGCGACAAATCCAGAAAGATACGTGCGATCGCGAATACCAGCAGAAACCAGAAGGTTGTCGATTTCGGCTTCATACTCAGGGGAACCACTGCCTGCAAGTACAAACGTGAAGCGCTGATGTGCTAATTTCTCTAAAGCAGTGATCAGGTAGTCTAAGCCCTTTTTTGGGTGCAGGCGAGACATGAATAAAATCACAGGTTCGTCTTGTGGAGCTTTTAGCAATTGCCGCAGTTGGTGACGAGCATCTGGTATGAGAACAGGTCTAGAAAGACCATGCGGAAGGATAAAACTGGGTGATTCTAGACCAAGCTTGGATACTTCTTGCTGTTCCTGCTGGGAAGTGAAGTGAAGAGCTTTACCGTGGTTGAGATTGGCACGCTCTACTAAGGTGAGGTAAATTTGCTTTTTGCCAGCGCCTTGTTGCAAAGACCAGTTGCACAATAGACCATGAACTCCAACAACATAGTGGAGGTGTCTGAGGCGGGCGATCGCCATTGCTGCTGTAGATGGATAGGAAAAAATTGCATGGACGTGTAGCAGATTGTAATCAGCAATATGCAGCCAAAGCCAGGTAGTTAGTTGGCTGGAGAAGGCAAATTCCCTTAAAGACTTAATTGACGGGGAGAAACGGGGAAAAAACCAGATTGGCACTTTTTCGTACTCAATGCATTGGCGCAAGGGCACATCTAGCAAGTCAGAACCATTGTCGTTAGTCGTAGCAATCTCAGCGTCTACCCCATGCGATCGCAGTGCCCCAACCATTTCTATAGTTGATCGACTAGGGCCACCTCGAACCTGAGCAATTGAGGGAATGACATGAAGAACTTTCACAATTTAGAGCCAACTGAAGAAGTTTGCATTAACTCAGCAAGAGTTTGTTTGAAACGCTCAAATCCAAAAGTATCAATAACTTTTTTGCGTAAGGCTTCAGGTTGATATATCAGTGGATTGGGATAAATACCTTGCAAAATCTGAATCAGTGTTTGGGCGATTTCTTCTACATCATCAGGATTAACTAAAGCTCCCAGTTCACCGTGACAAAGCGCGTCAATCGCTCCATCCTGATTGCCCCCTAGTGTCGGTCTGCCACAAGCTAATGCTTCCAGGTAAACAATGCCAAACCCTTCAGCTTTGCTGGGCATCGCAAAGACATCGCACATATTGTAATGATCGCAGAGTTCGTCATCGGTCACGAACCCAGTTAATGTGACACACTCTTGTAGATTAAGTTGAACAATCAACTGTTCAATGCGGGGGCGATCGCTCCCTTTGCCAACTATCAGGTAGTGAATAGTAGGAATCTGACGCCGAATCTCAGGTAAAGCTTGCAGAATTTGGTCGTATCCTTTGTAGCGCTCCATACTATCTAATCTGGCTACGGTCAGAATAATCGGCTCTGCCGTCAGCCCATAACGGCTCAGCAAGTGTTGCGGCTTTGGTTTAATTTGAAAGCGACTAGCATCAAACGTGACTGGTAGAAGAGAAATCCGCTCAGGCGCTAACTTTTGTTCACGAATCAGACGGCTACTGGTATAGCCACTAATGGAAATAATTTTCTCGGCACTATGTAGCGCTTTCTGCTTCCAATGGTCTTGAACACTCCACGCATCTATACCATAAACAAAGATCCAGTAAGGGACACCTGTAAGACGATGAATTAAAAAGGCAATAGGAGCAAAATTGAGATGACCACACAGGATTAAGTTTGGCCGCTCTATTAACGAGCCTATAGCTATACTCAAAGCGAAATGTGGTGAACGTAAAAAACTAGGAAGGCTACCACTAAATAAAAATGATAGTTCTTTTGACTCAAACTTGTCTCTGGATTTTGTCTTATCGAGCTTATCAAAAATAACTAGAGGCAAGCGAGGAAATTTATCTTCTAATGCAAGCAATAAATCCTGTAAATAAACTTGAATTCCACCCTTAAAATCAAAAAGATTAGGAAACCAAAGGTGAAAACAAGTGAATCTTAAAGACTTTGGTAGAACGATAGACATCTTTGACACAATAGCTAATTAAATTTCTTGCTGAGAATATCCTTCACTTGGCTTGCTAAGCGCTGGCGATAGAGTCCCCAGGTTAATTGTTCGGCTTTCAGGCGAGCTGCTCGTCCCATCTCAGCTAACTCTTGCGGATGGCAGTAGCACCACTCTAGTTTTTCCTTGAGGGCTTCTACATTACGAATCGGTACAACAAAACCCTCAACGCCATCGGTAAGAATATCGGGACCGGCTGTGTTGGGTGTAGTAATAACGGGGATACCACAGGCCATTGCCTCTAGCAGCACCAGTCCAAATCCTTCAACCAGAGAGGGAAAAACTAGCACATTTCCAGCACTGTAGTATTGATTTAACGAAGCATGAGGTACGGATGGGACATAGTGAAAAATATCCTTGTAACGCTCTAGCCAGCCTTCTGGGAAACTATTAGAACCCACTAACAATAACTCGGCGTCAGCCAGTTGCAATTCTTTCCAAGCCTGCAACAGGTAATGAACACCCTTACGTGGCGCTACGCAACCTACAAATAAGGCTCGGAAAAGTTTGTCGGTTTTGGGTTGTGGATGGAAGTAGTCAATGGGTGCTCCGTAGGGAATAACGCTGATTTTTTCCAGCTCCACGCCAACATTCAGCAATGATTTTTGGGTAATAGAAGATGCCACAAATATATGGTCAGCCAGTTGGAGTTCCTGCTCCTTGCGCTCGATTTTCCAAACGGGTTCTTGAACTGCCTGCAATGCGGGTGCCAGTTCTGGGAATCTTTCAGCTTCTTCCGCTTGGATATCACAACTCATGCGATAGAAAAGAATCGGCAACTCGTATAAGCAGAGGATACCCTGTTGCTTTGCTGTGTAAAATGTGGCAGCAGCGCCATCTTCGTAGGCGTAGACGGCATTAAGACCTTAAAGATGATGCTTGGCAACGTGACGATCGAGAGAGGCATATACCCAGTTGATTAGCCTTTGATCTCCCAAGTTTAAGTGACGACTCAAACCCATCCGCGCTAGCGCTACCCGCATTGCCTCTTGCCAAGGATGGGTTTGCATGGGTACACCAGTCGGGGCGATCCATATCCTCCGTCCTAGTTCATCAGCGACACGGTTTTTAATTTTCTGGGGCAGTAGATTTAGGTAGCGTGATCCAGAACCTTTTAAATCGTAGGCAATTGTTGTGATTACTTCGTGGAGTAAGTCAGCTTCTCCCAAAGCGATCGCCGCCTCACGGGAATTCGGATTACCTGTAGGGTGAATCAGTGATATACGTGGATAGGACATCTTCCTGCAATAGTTGTTGTTTTTGGTGCCAATTCTCTATTTGCTCCAATCGAGGCAATAGGAAGATAAAGCTACTGAGAAACCAGTAGTAAACTGAAAAGGTGTGGTGGAAAACCAATTGACCATTAAGCTGGATTACCTGGATTAGGAAAGCAGAGAGTGCTAATTGACGTAGGAAGGGGCTTTTTAATTTCCAGAAAACAGACCAAAGCGCAATGAAGATGCTAACCCTGAGTCCATACCAAAGCAGAAAACCGATGGGGCCTAGTTCCAGAGCTACTCTGCCCATTTCTGACTCATAACCTACGGGAATAAATTCACCAGCAGGCAAACCTAATACTTTGCGAAGCGCTGGAGCCGCTTGGTGTGTTGCACCTGTGCCATAGCCGTCAAGTTCTTTATACTTAATAAACTCAAAAGGCTGCGTGAAACTGCCCGAGATCCGTTCAGATACATCTTGGTTAGAAGTGGTGCGTAGCGAAAAGGCATCAACTGCTGGGCGAAACCAGATGAAGGCAGCAATAGCAACAACGATAACTGGTAGTAACAATTGCCTGAGCAAACGCAGCGTGCTTGCAGGCTGGGTAAATCCTTTTACACCTAGATAACATATTAAAAACAAAACTGAAGCAAGAATTACCCCACGAGAGCCAGTCATTAAAGAGTTAACAGTAACTAAAAATAGTTCACATATAGAGAGCAACCGCCACCAACGTGACTGGTTAATTGAAAGAAAGAATATCAATAAACCAAAGCAAACTAGCAAATATACTGAATAACCACTGATGTAGGAAAACGTTCCAGTAACTCGAACAGCATTTATACCCGCAAATGTAACTGCGCTCGCTTCGTTATTAGCATAGACATTAAGCGGACTTGAAGGGGGACTAAAAAACTGAGCAATACCCAGAATGCCAACAGGAATCAATAGCAAAAGGTGCGATCGCAAAAATTTATATAACTCCGACTCCGATTGAAACAAACTCGGTATTAACCACATTAAAGGTATGTAAAATAGATAGCCCCTGAGTCCAAACATTCCCACCAAAGGCGAACCTAAACTAGGATTAAATACTTGAAACAAAGACCATATTGCTACAAAACTAATTAAGATGTTGACCGTGAAGTTTTTGAAAGCCAGTTTTTTTTCAGCTAACGAGAAAAAATAATAATTAATGTAAGCTCCTAAAATCACAAAGTCTTTGAGAAAATAAATCATCTCGCTAGCCTGGGGCAACACCCATTTTCGCAGTGCGCCTTCAACCACTAAAATAATGAAAACCGCCTTCACACTGTGATGCCAGTTGAGGGATGAGATATAGACAATACCTGCAACAGCTAGTAGAGCAATTAGCATCTTTACTGAATAGCCTCTTTAAAAACTTGTAAATACGCTTTTGCCACTTCTTCTTTTTTGTGACGCGACAAATGTGTTTTTGCTTGCGTCCTGTAGATAGCCCGTTTTTCAGGATTAGTCAATAAATCGACAAGCGTATAAGTTAATGCTTTAACATCTCCATTAGGAAAAGTCATTCCACAAGGACCAATCGCCTCTTTCAAACCTCCTTCCTCTGAGCCAATCACCACACAACCACAGGCAATACCTTCTAATGCCACAACTCCAAACGGTTCCCGCCAACGAGATGGTACTACCAGAATTTGATGAGCATTTAATAATTTTGCTAACTTTTTATCAACTTTCACCCCGACAAAATCTACCTGATTGGAGAGGTTTAACTCTTTAACTTGTTGATGTAATTTAGATTCTTCTGGACCACTGCCTATAATGGTCAAGCTAGGAATC
>NZ_JBGTFY010000343.1:0-6408 GCF_041747015.1 Nostoc sp. | reverse complement strand
CTCCTGATTTTTGTAACAATCCTCCAGTCACGGAAATATCTCGCTCGATATTGAGCTTCGTTTCCGGCTTGGTTTCATAGTCAAAGCAGAATTTGATTTCTCGAGAAGGTGTGGCGAAAACTGCTAACTCTTCATGCAGGTAAGACTTGCCAATTTTCTTGCCAAACTCATCTTTGGGAGTTCGGTATCCCGCCGAAATCCCAGGTAGCCCAATAGCTGCGTGACCTTGGCTCAACAGGCTGGCTGCTTTTTTAGCTCCTTCTGCTAGAGCACACGGGATATTATGTTTCCATACACAGTACCAAAATCCTGACTGGCGATCGCTATCACTGGGGTTCACCTTGTGTTTGGAGTAAATGCGTTCGGCAATATCGTCAGGGACATCTAGCAAGAAGATACTTAATTCAACTTTTGGGGGATGCTCATATTTAATGAATTTCCCTTCAATTATTTGATTATTCTCATCTTTTTTGGGTCTTGGTTGATTTGGCTTGTAGCATCCCCATCGTTTAAGAGTTGGTTTATCACCTGGGGTTAAATCAGCAAATGAACGCGCATCAACTCCAGCATCACACCACCAGCCACCAGCATCAAGGTGAGAGTACGCCTGTATAAAACCTTCTGTTAGCCGTCCTGTATTTGTGCGATTAAGCTTTTCACTGACCATGAGCCGTTCCCAGGCTTCATGTTCGCCGCCAGTATAGCTAAATTGAAGGCTTTCAAAGTTCAATGCCGTAATATCGGGATGAATGGCACTATTTTCAAACTCTTGCCAATCCTTTGGTTCAATAAAATTGGGTACTTCTTCTTCTTTTTGAGGTATCCAAAATGCTTCTGTTGGGGAAGCAGTCTTTAATACTGGTTTTTCAAAAGCAGGAGACTTTCTATCATCTCTATATTTCTCTTTGAGAGTGGGTTTGGCTAAAGTTTCTAAACTCGTTGTAACTAATGGAACTGGCCGACTAACTGATAAGGAAACTTGTTCTGTGACTGGCGGTTGAGCTTTCAGTACAGGCTCTGCTATTGCTACTTCAAGTTTTACTACTAGCTCATTAGCTCTTGGACTGACCGAGGCAGTTATCGCTTCGGATTGTGATTTTTGCTGTAGTTCCACTTTTAAGGAATTCATCAGCAATTCTAAGGCGTTATCTTTGGCTTTAGACTCTTGCGCCAGTTCTAGTAATTCTAATTTATCTTTGGTATACAGCTTGACGTTATGCCTAGCTCGGCTAATTGCCACATAAAAACTTTCTTGTCCAATGGTGTAATCTGCCGCAATCAACGCTAAGTCAGTAGTTTTACCTTGGCTGCTGTAGATTGTGCTGACAAGCGCGTAGTCTAAGTTTTGCGCCTGTTTGAGGTTAATAGTCTCAGTAATTTTGGTGTCTAAGTACTCAATTTGGGCAGAGTCTCCCTCAATCGCTGTGACTATAAACTCCTGTCCATTTCGCCTTTGTAACTGTCGGTCATTTTTCTTCCATTGCAAGTGATCGCCAACGGCAATCTCAATTTCATCACGCTGGTAAACCGCTTTGTCAAAATTGGTATCTACTTCTAAATGTGTCCCCGCAGAGGTTCTTAATGTTAGTCGGTCAAGATCCTTGCTGACGACTTCATAGAGCAAGCCTTTTTCTAAACCCCGGCGCTTATAGTTGCGCGTCGGCATCACCACATCACCCAGTTCAAAGTTATGGGTGTAGCGCATCTGAACTAAAGTGAGGTTTTTTGCTTGTAACTGGCTGATGTTTGCAGTCGCCCCTAAACTTCCTTCCTCTTTTAACTTGCCTCGAATTGCCTGGGTAAGTGCCAATTTTTCTACATTTGTGCCAGCGAGTACTAGCGTTCTTGCTCGTTGTTCTTTTGCTAATGCTATATAGTCAGCAGCAATTGTCTCAAACTTTGTATCAGGTGATACCTCTAAAATACTACCAATTGTCTCTAACTGCTTAAATCCCGCTTCTACCCTCCCGTCTGCCATCAGGTCTACTGCTATCTTCAACTCTGGGTTTCGCTGCCTGTTCGACTGTGTTAAGTGCGCGGTCTGAATGCCAGCTTGTTGCAGAGATTTGAACGGGTTTCCAGCTTCTACTGCTGATAATTGCTTGGTGTCCCCTACTAGTAATAATCTTGCTCCCTCGATGGTGACTCTTTCTAAGAGGGCATGAGCATCTTTGGCACTAAGTAAACCTGCCTCATCTACAACCCAAATCTGATTTGCTTCTACAACTTTAGCTGGTTCAGATACCAATAAGCTGGCTACAGTCTCCCCTTGTATGCCTAGTTCCTCACTCAGTACCTTTGCTGCCATTGATGAAGGGGCAAAACATTTGACTGTATAGCCCTGGGCGAGTGCGATCGCATTTAATTCTTTGAGGGCAAAAGTCTTACCCGCCCCGGCTACCCCTTGCCACGCAATGAATTGGTCTGTTGTCGTTGCAGCTAGACTAACTGCCTGCCGCTGCCCGGAGTTAAGCGAGGTTTTCTCTAACTGGCTTTCAATTACTTCCCTTGAGCAGATAGGGTTTACTTTACTTTGTCCTGACTGCATCAATTCAATGGTAGCCAGTTCTCGCTTTACTGCTGAAAGAGTTGTGTATTGCAGCTGCACTCCAGGTAGAGCAATTAACTCCTGATGTTGCTTAATCAATGGCTCAATTGCAGTCACATCAGTAAAAAGCCTTTCTGAGAGAATGAATTTTTCTAAATCCTCCTGCTTGAAGGCGACATTTCTCTCACTGCAATGTGCGATTGCATTATTTAACGCATTTACCAAACTCAAATCATGGGCTGGTATATCCTGCCTTGCAGAAGGCTTAACAAACCTAATCCCTAACGCCGCAGCTTCTTCTTTCCAGAATGCAAGTAACTCTGATTCTGGTAGTTTTTGCTTACGCTGGCGGGTATCGTCCCAGATTTTCTCACGTTCTGCCCAAGTAGAATTAACCCCAGATGAAGCGATGATTTGTTGTCGTCGCTTAGAAAACGTTTCTAAATCTTTCTCCAAAAAGCCTTTGATATCAAACTGCCCATGTAAACGAAATTCCACTTCATACCCTAGTTTCTGGACTTCACGCGCCAGATAACTTTGATATGCCATTCCCAAGAATTTCTTATTGGCAAATATTTCATTATTGCCAAGGCTTAACCATCTACCATCTCTTGTTTGCGTCATATTCATCAGCAAACAGTGTGTGTGCAGATGTGGATCTAAGTCCCGACTCTCGATATGGTCAAACTGAGCGACGACCAAGTTACCAGTCTGAACTCTATGTCTCTTGTTGTCATCTGTCACTCTGGTGTAGGCGTACCTCTGCTCTATCAGTTGCAGGACTTCTTTCAATGCCTGATGGTGAGCATCGATTAAACGAGTATCCCCACCAATCAAGGCCATCAAGCTTACACTTTTGGGCGCAGAAAATGTACAGTCTAATGCGGCTCTGCGTTCTCCTTTCCCCTTTTCTTTGACTACTCTGGCATTCAATACCTCACGACCATCAGGCGATCGCCCCTCAATGATATTTTTAAAAGCTTCTTCGTCATCGACTGCCCCTGACAAACCCAATTTTTCAGCACCTTGACCACTCCAAAGCGACTTACCAAGGTGATAGTAATTCTTGATGAAGTAGTTCACCGCCATCTCTGAGGAGACGTTAGCCGCTGTTAGCATGGCTCACCCCAACTCTGGACAAAACATAACTTAATACTCCTTCTATTCCACTGACAGAAATTCTGATTATTTTCTCTGTTGGCAAGATAATCACCATTGCAATAAGTATTGAAGTCAAAATCAATCCCCGTCATCAAACTTAGTGGTGCTTGATGCCGACTGAAAAGATTTTCGTGTTCCTTGGACTTCAACTTTTTTACCCAATAGATAATTGATATTTAATATAGCAAAAAAATCGAGCATTCTTTCCGCCAAATATGGCGTACTGTGCGTCAAAAAAAGATGGATTGTATGGCTTATGCCCTCTAAAGCGTGTTTAAAATTAGTAGGAAAACATGGGAATAAATCGGGTGACTTCCGAGAAGTTCCGGGAACTTCCGGGAACTATTGGGTTTTATTAAGCTAATGATAATTGCTTATTAGATGATGTTTAATATGTAATAACATCAGCGATGAATTGGAATTTGTGGAGTGAGATATTGGGATAAATTGGGATAAATTGATGAGAATTAGTGAGGATTGGTGAGGAATGGAAACTTAGGCGATTTTCCAGAAAATGCACAAATTAGTGAAATAAAAGTGCAATTGTAATGATTCATAATTTTTATTTACAAATGCTGAAATCATTACGGTATATGCGCTTTAGCCTTTTAGGAATAATTCTTGATAAAGGGTCAAAAACAGGGAGAAAATTTCTTGTGGATTTAATGTTGAGTCTTGATCCAGGAACTTCAATGACGAAGATGGTTTATCGTGTTCCCTTGGAGATGTCTTCTAAACCAGAATTGCTGTGTATGGAGCCAGAGTTAGTTAAGATTTCTAGAGACTCGCTCTCTTTATATGAGTCTGGGCAAATTAATCGGCCGAATCCAGAGAATGAGGCTTGGATAGAGTACAACGGAGAGTATTATGCGGTTGGGTTTTTGGCCCAAAAGTATTTTGAAGCGCGAATCAATTTTTTAGAACTCAAGTATGAGAACGCGATTCCAAAAACTTTAGCAGCAGTGGGGGCAATAGCGATTAGAGAAGGATTGAAGTCCAACCTTGATTTATCGTTGGGACTGCTGTTGCCTTATGGGGAGTGGGAAGACAGGGAAAGATTGGAAATGGGTTTAACCAAGGCACTGTCTAGCTTTAGCTTTCGAGGTCAACAATTTTGTGTAAATCTGATCAGCTTTCAGTGTTTGCCGGAGGGTGGGGGACTGGTATTGACGCGAAGTAAAAAACTCGGCACAGACTTTAATAAAGTGAACATTGCTGTGGTGATGCTGGGTTTTCGGGATATATCAGCCGTAATCTTTGAGCGGGGTATATCAACTGGAAAAACAGAAGGTTTGGGTTTAGCCTGGATGCTGGAGAGAATCAAAAGCCGAACATCAGGACAGAACTTACATGATTTGTTAAAGGCTGTTCATCTATCAGGTTCAGCGTTAAAACCGAGATACTTTAACACCTTGGCTCGGAGTAAGAATGCTGAGTTTAAAGCTGAGGAAGTAGCACAAATTGTTGAAGTAGCGGAGTTATCTCGGAAAGAATACTGGAATAAAGTATCTATTTGGCTAAGTATGAATATTCCTGTTGATATTCAGCAAGTAATTATTGGTGGGGGAACATCGGAATATTTAGTTGCTGAGTTGAAAAACTTATTTACTTATACCGAGATTTCATGGGCGGCAGAATTAGAAGAGGATGTGCGCTTGGCTTTTAACCTGCCGATTAAAAAAGATGCGTTGTGCTTACGTTTCACGGATGTATACGGATTATTCCGTTATCAAAACGCTACATCAGCTATTTCAAACCATCGTGCGTCCTAGCAATTTGCTCGTTTTAAAGGAATATTAGCAATGTTTTCAGATGTTGAGTTTCGCTTACGAAGTAGAGTTAAGACTGATAGCCCCGAAGCAATGCTGTTTAAGTATTTAAACTCCAGAAATACTCTTTATCCTGCGAAGGATATGGTGATAATTGCTATTAGCAGCTATTGGCTTCCTTTAGCCTATCAAGCTGAAGAGCAACCCGTAGATTTAGAACCACACATTCGTGCTTGTCTTTACCGCCTTCAACTTCACTCTTCATATCTGATGGGACTGCTGGGAGAAATCCCGTCTCAGGCAGCCACGATGATTGCAGTAGACAGAAATTCACTTTCATCACTTTCCCTTCCATCCAATATTCCCCCAACAGAACCATCTAAGATTCCCCCAACAGAACAAAGACAGTTAAAAGTTGACTGGTTAAATCCTTTTTCAACTTTATCTAAATAGGAATTCATGATTATGTATCAACCACAAGAACTTTTTAACAACCTCTCACCATCAGAAATTAGCAGGACTTTACGCTTGAGTGGGATACCTGAAAAAGAGTCATATACCGAGAATGATGCAGACAGGTTTCGTGAATGTCGCACCTTAATTGAGCAGGGTGGAAATGATGAAGAAGTAATGGCTCTATTATCTCCAATTGTTGACAATGCACTGTCAGAAACTCAGGGCAATTCCTCGTCATCACCGAAGAATGGAGGAAAAAAACAAGGGAAGAAAGCCCAATTACCATTAGATATCACTGAATTACTAGTTATTGCTCGTGAAAGAGGCTATAAAATCGCACTTTCTCAGGCTTTAATAATTCTCCAAGTCTGCGGACTATCTGAGCAAGATGAGTATAGCCCAGATGAGTGCGAACGCTTTCTTGAAACCTACAAATCAATAAAAGAGCAAAACAAATCCTTTGAAGAAGTTGCA
>NZ_JBGTFY010000342.1:0-3214 GCF_041747015.1 Nostoc sp. | reverse complement strand
AATGCTTTTATTAAGGCGGAGTCAGTATTCAGGGAGGCAGTGTTTGCTCTTAAAGAGATACGCGATCGTAAACTGTACAGATCAAGTCATGCCACTTTTGAGGAATACTGCAAGGATAGGTTCAATTTTAAGCGCACCCGTTCCTATCAATTAATTGATGCTGCTGTGGTTTTGGAGAATTTAGAGAAATGTCCACTGCCAGTGGACATTTTACCGAGCAAAGAAACTCATTGCCGAGAAATAGCCAAACTTAAAGATCCAAAAGAACAACGGGATGCTTGGGTAGAAATAATAACAAATGGGGAAGTCGCACCCATTAAAGAGATTAGGTCAATTGTAGAGCGCATCAAAGAAAAAACTCGCATTCCCTATACCGAGTCATCAGAATATGCCGTTGGTGACGTGGTAAGGATAAAAGCTGGCTCTAACTCTACAATTAGATACTTAGATGGCTACTGGGGCATAATTGATCGCATATCCGACTATGCCTACCATGTTTGCATTAGTGTAAAAAAGGAGGTACTACCATGCAAGGATTTTGAGATGAAACGAGTAGAGTTAGGGGAAAAAGATAAGGCGGATTTTAAATTGGTGAGCGATCGCATTAAAAACCTAGCGGAGCGCGACGATTTGGAAACTACCGTTAGAGGCGTAATAGAAGCAATGCAGCGCAAAATTTACTTTTCTCCCGTCGATATGATGATGTTAGAAAAAGCCGAAGAAATTTACTCAGGAATAGATAGGGAACCTGTAATAAATGATACAATAGAAGTATAGATATCACTTATAAAACTATGATTACCAGTGAAAGAGAGCTTCAAAACGAACTCGTAATTCACTTAACTGAGCAAGGTTTCAATTGCCAGCAGTACGTGCCTTGCTCGGTTGGTATTGCGGACGTGGTTATTGATAACGCAGTAATAGAGCTAAAGCATTATCCTGACCGGGAAGCTTTGTTTAAAGCAGTTGGACAAGCGGTTCTTTATCGAGGAGCAATTGATAAAAACCTGGATGCAAAGATAATTTGTTCTTATTCTAGTGATATTTCCTTGTCAATTTTAGAAGCCGCAAGCGTTGCAGTTAAACAATTTGGACTAGAATTAATCCCTTGGGTAAAATACGATTCACTTATTTTTCAAACAGATTATAAATACAAGTTGTTCAACACTTGCACAATTGGGGATATCTGCTTGATTTCCAGCTTGTGCCAAGCGGAACTATTAAAATACAACAGGTGTTGGGGAATTGTTACCTGAAAATTGGGTCTAAAGCCCCGCACTTCAGGGCGGCTTTATATTAATACTATGTTATTTTATCTGCAATAATGTGTGATAAAATAAATACATGATAGTAAGAGAAGCCAAGCTACTAAACGGAAATAAGGAACAATACCAGCTTTTTGATGACGCAATTCGTACTGCTCAATTCATTAGAAATAAGGCAGTTCGTTATTGGATGGATAATCGAAAAGTTGGTAAAGCAGACTTATACAAGCTGTGCAAAGATTTAGCTAAAGAGTTTGCTTTTGCATTAAAACTAAACTCCGCAGCACGTCAAGCCAGTACTGAAAGAGCTTGGGCATCTATATCTAGTTTTTATAATCGCTGCAAGAAAGGAGAAAAAAAGAAAGGATATCCCAAGTTTAAAAAGCATTGTCGCTCAGTAGAGTACAAAGTTTCAGGCTGGAAACTGTCAGAAGATTGCAAAAGTATTGCTTTTACCGATGGGTTTGGCATTGGTACGCTATCTATGTACTGCAATGCTCAAACAAGAGAGGATTTATTTAGGCTTAAGATAAACCGCGTTCGAGTAGTGCGCAAGGCAGACGGGTATTATGCTCAATTCTGCTTTGATGCTGACCGCAAGGAAGAAGGGAAATATACTGGCAATGTTGTTGGCTTGGACTTAGGGTTAAAATACTTCACCAAAGACCAAAATGACAATGCAGTCATTTATCCTCAGTTCTTGAGAAAGTCGGAACGCAGGCTTAAAAAAGCGCAAAGGCGATTAAGTAAGAAGTTTGTCAAAGGCGCAAAACCTCAATCAAACAACTACCACAAAGCAAGAAAAAGACTGGGTAGAGTTCATCTAAAAATCTCACGCCAACGTAAAGACTGGGCAATAAAGCAAGCTCGGTGCGTAGTAATGTCAAACGACATTGTGGTTTATGAGGATTTGAAAATTGCAAACATGGTCAAAAATCACCATTTGGCTAAGTCTATTTCTGACGCTAGTTGGTATCAATTCACTCAATGGTTAGACTACTACGGGAAAATCTGGGATAAAGCAGTAGTGGCAGTTTCGCCTAACTACACATCCCAAGATTGCTCAAATTGTGGACATCGAGTGAAAAAGTCACTCAGCACTAGGACTCATTCATGCTCATCTTGTGGAGTAGAAATATGCCGCGATACGAACGCTGCAATTAATATCCTCACCAAAGGTATGAAAGTGTTAGGAGTTGATTGGAATAACAGTACCTTTGGGCAAAAGGAATCTGCCTCTTTTGAGGGAAAGCCTGGGGAGAAGACCGCCTCTACTATTGATGGGCAACTTGATATAGCAAGCGGACTTCTGTGAACTAGGAATTAGAATCCCCGACCGTTCACGGCGGGGAGTATGTCAATAAAGTATGTGAGTTCGGCTGTAATGTACGGTTGTGGCATGGTGAAATATTTGTAAATACTCAACATCTTAAAAAGCTAGACTTAGATATCAATCATGCACAACAAATATATTTAATGAGCGATCGTCTCTGTAAGTTTACAGGACGAGGCGACTTAGATGAAATTGATTTGATATTGCTAGACTTTCTACAAGCCCACACTATTTGGACTCAGCGTCAACTAGAACTATTGACGTACGTAGAGCAGCTTTATGGAATCAAGTAACCAATTAAAAAACCTCTTGCATAACAACGTACCTCGCTTTATTGAACACATAAAAGCGCGAGGTGGCGTAACGACTGATGAATGGAGATGGCTCCACTGCACTGATGAAAGCCCTTATTATCCAGAATATATACTAGCTAGAGCAGACGAGTATTTGCTTTACCCAAAAGACGATTATCACTTTTTAGACGGATTATTTGTACTTGTATTAGCAATGGCTATTATGAGCTTTGTTCCTGGAGGGGTAAGACTATTTGGCTTGCACTTTGATATGAGAATAGAAAACTTTGTGGAAGTAGATGGTAGCGGCGAAACCTGATTGT
>NZ_JBGTFY010000341.1:0-8041 GCF_041747015.1 Nostoc sp. | reverse complement strand
CAGCTTAAATAATCATAAAGAAACGCTAATATATCCTTTTAGTTTTAGCTTTTCAGATAGTATTTATTGTATAGATCCTTGTCCAATGTGGCAAGCCTTACTCAATGACTTACAGCAGCAGATTCCACAACCAGTGATTGCTGCCAAATTTCACAAAGGTTTAGCGAATGCGATTGTGGAAATGGTTAAGCATCTTTGTCAAGAAAATCTGATTAATCAGGTAGCCCTCACAGGAGGAGTCTTTCAAAATTGTATATTGTTAGAGCAAGTTACCAAAGGATTACAAGCATTGGGAATAAAAATACTCACTCACAGCTTAGTTCCAGCTAATGACGGCGGCTTATCTTTAGGACAAGCAGTTATTGCAGCCGCACAATTCATACATGAGTGTTGATATTTGGCAAACTTTTGCTCAGAAATAATTCTCTCTGCGTTCTCTGCGCCTCTGTGGTTCGTTTATCTTGATAAATAAAAAAATGTGCTTAGGAATTCCCGGACAAATTATAGAAATTACCAACGTTAATCATAAATTAGCCATTGTTAATATTGGTGGTGTTAAACGCGAAGTAAATATTGCTTGTATCGTAGATGAACAACATCCCGCCGAAACTTGTATTGGTGATTGGGTATTAGTACACGTTGGCTTTGCTATGAATCGAATTAATGAACACGAAGCAGCGGAAACATTACAATTATTCCAAGAATTAGCAGCAGCACAAGTAACACTTACTAATTAAGTAACTTATTACTTTTAGGACTTAGTATTTCCTTTTTTCTTTGCGCCTACTCTCCGAGATCGCTAAGAGCGATTGCGTGAGGTAATAAAACCACTTCCTATGCCCTATGAAATATGTTGACGAATTCCGCGAACCGGAAAAAGCTGAAGCCATACGCCGCGAAATCGCCAAATTATGCAATCAGCTAGAAAAACCTATCAAAATCATGGAAGTATGCGGCGGACATACCCACTCTATTTTTAAATATGGTATCGAAGAAATATTACCCGAAGCCATTGAACTAATTCATGGGCCTGGTTGTCCAGTATGTGTGATGCCAAAAGGGAGATTAGATGATGCGATCGCAATCTCCCAAAATCATAACGTCATTTTTGCCACCTTTGGCGATGCGATGCGAGTTCCTGGTTCCAAAACGAATTTACTGCAAGCCAGGGCACAAGGTGCAGACATCCGTATGGTGTACTCTCCCCTAGACAGCTTGCAAATTGCCAGAGATAACCCCGACAAACAAGTAGTTTTCTTCGCCTTAGGCTTTGAAACCACAGCCCCCAGCACCGCCTTCACCATCCTGCAAGCAGCAAGCGAAGAAATTCATAACTTTAGTATGTTTTCTAATCACGTCCTCGTGATTCCCGCCCTTAAAGCCCTATTAGATAATCCCGACTTGCAACTGGATGGATTTGTTGGGCCTGGTCATGTCAGCATGGTAATTGGCACTGACCCTTATGATTTTATTTCCCAACAATATAATAAACCAATTGTCGTCTCAGGATTTGAACCCTTAGATATTCTCCAATCAATTTGGATGCTATTGCAACAGCTAGTAGAAAATCGTTGTGAAGTTGAAAACCAATATAACCGAATTGTTCAAAAAAGCGGGAATACAATAGCGCTGCAAGCCATAAACAAAGTTTTCGCGGTGCGAGATAGTTTTGACTGGCGCGGCTTGGGTGACATTCCCTATTCAGGATTAAAACTTAAACCTGAATATGCCCAATTTGATGCCGAACTTAAATTTACCATTCCTAATCTGAAAGTAGCCGACCATAAAGCTTGTAAATGTGGAGAAATCCTCAAAGGAGTCTTAAAGCCTTGGGAGTGCAAAGTATTCGGTACAGCTTGCACACCAGAAACACCCATTGGTACTTGCATGGTATCTTCCGAAGGCGCTTGTGCAGCCTATTACAAATATGGACGACTCTCCACCATTGCCAAAAGAACAATCGCCCAAAAACCAAAAATAACTCAAGAACCTCTCCCCGCCTGCGGCTTCTCCTCAGACTTATAATACTCCGCGTACCTCTGCGCTTTCCTTTGCGTTCCTTTGCGTTAAAAAAAAGTATGAATATATCCCCCACAAACTCAATACAAAATCCCCTCTTTCAAAAATTACAACAAGCCCCCCATCGCCAAGCTAAAGTACAAGATACTCATATAACTCTTGCACATGGCAGTGGTGGTAAAGCCATGCGTGATTTAATAGATGATATATTCGTCAGCACTTTTGATAACCCAATTCTCTCCCAACTAGAAGACCAAGCCAGCTTCAACTTAGCCCCTCTTCTACAACAAGGGGACAGACTCGCATTTACTACAGATTCCTATGTTGTAGACCCGTTATTTTTTCCCGGTAGTGATATAGGAGAATTAGCTATCAACGGCACAGTTAATGATTTAGCTGTTAGCGGTGCTAAACCTTTATATTTAACTTGTAGCGTAATTTTAGAAGAAGGATTACCCGTACAAACCTTGCGGCGTGTTGCAGCCAGCATGAAAACAGCCGCAAAAAAAGCTGGTGTTCAAATTGTCACTGGTGACACAAAAGTTGTACATCGCGGTGCTGCCGATAAACTCTTTATTAATACTGCTGGTATTGGTATTATCCCACGAGGAGTTAGTATTTCCGCCCACAATATTCAACCTGGAGATACAGTAATAATTAATGGTGAAATAGGCAATCATGGTGCAGCAATTTTGATTGCCCGTGGAGAATTAGCCTTAGAAACTAATATTGAAAGTGACTGTCAGCCGTTGCATAGTTTAGTAGAAACTATTCTCCATGTATGTCCCCAAGTTCATGCTATGCGAGATGCTACACGCGGTGGTTTAGCCACAGTTTTAAATGAATTTGCCCTCAGTTCTAATGTGGGAATTCGTCTCTACGAAGAATCTATTCCAGTGCGTGAAGAAGTCAACGGAGTTTGTGAAATTCTCGGTTTAGACCCATTGTATTTAGCTAATGAAGGTAAGTTAGTTGTAGTAGTACCAAAAGAGAATGCTGATAATATTTTATCAGCTATGAAATTACACCCAGCAGGTAAAGATGCTTGTATTATTGGCGAAGTTATTCCTTCACCTCCAGGTATCGTATTATTAAAAACAGTTTTTGGTGCTGAAAGGGTTGTTGATATGCTCGTAGGCGACCAATTACCACGAATTTGTTAATAGATTTTATAGTATGCACGAACTTGGAATTACCCAAAATATTGTGGCAATTGTAGCTGAACACGCCAGAGGCGCAAAAGTGCAGCGAGTTTCATTAGAAATTGGTAAACTTTCAGCTATTATGCCCGACGCTATCCGATTTTGTTTTGATATTTGCACTCAAAATACAGTTTTAGCAGGGGCGACATTAGAAATTTTAGAAATTCCAGGTTTAGCAAAATGTCGGCAATGTGGTGCAGAAATTGCTTTAGATAAACCATTTGGTATCTGTAACTGCGGTAGCGTGCAATTAGATTTAATTACTGGTGAAGAACTGAAAATTAAAGAAATAGAAATAGAGGAATTATGTGTGTAACCTGCGGTTGTTCTGATGATAGCGAAACTAAAATTACCAATCTAGAAACAGGTGAAGTTGAACATAACCATTATCATCATACTCACAGTTTACCAAATGGTACTGTCATCACTCATTCTCATATAGAAGCGTCTCAAGTTCATGCCAAAATACATAATACAACAATATCCCTAGAACAGGATATATTAGCAAAGAATAATTTGATAGCTGCCCAAAATCGGGGATGGTTTAAAGGTCGAAATATTCTCGCCTTAAATTTAATGAGTTCTCCCGGTGCAGGTAAAACAACTCTTTTGACGCGCACCATCAATGATTTAAAACATCAATTATCTATTAGTGTCATTGAAGGCGACCAAGAAACTGCTAATGATGCCAAAAAAATTCAAGAAACAGGTTCTAAAGTCATCCAAATCAACACCGGAACAGGCTGTCATTTAGATGCATCAATGATAGACAAGGGGTTACAACAACTGAATCCGCCAATGAATTCAGTTGTGATGATTGAAAATGTAGGAAATTTGGTTTGTCCAGCCTTATTTGATTTGGGAGAAAATGCAAAAGTTGTGATTCTCTCTGTCACCGAGGGAGAAGATAAGCCGATAAAATATCCCCATATTTTCCGTGCTAGTGACATAATGATTCTCACTAAAATTGATTTGCTACCTTATGTAGATTTTGATGTTCAAAAGTGCATAGAATATGCTAAAGAAGTAAATCCCCAAATTCAGATTTTTCAGGTTTCTGCAACTACTGGTGCAGGGTTGGATAATTTGTATAAATGGCTAGCTGAAAAAATAATAAACTTTTCAACGGTAATTACCGCGTGACTGCTACGATAGATTAGAGTATTTCTTAGAAAGTAAAAATTAAACTTCCCAGAGGTTAATCACCTGATAATATTAACGACTACTTAAATACTTTCTGGTAAAACCTGACTCATATACTTTACAAAGTCACGACTATCGTCACCATTGTGTTTCTTGAGCCGTTTCTTAAGTTTAATTTCGATAGAACTTTTAATATCAGGGGTTGGCGTTCTATTCAAGACAATACGGGCATAAATTTTAAAATCCTGAATTTCATCCATAAGTATAGTAATAGATGAATTTATCTGAGCAAGTGCTTTTTTCAAGTCCTGCCCCTTTAATTCCACAAAAAATGCTAGTTTATCTTGACAATTCAAAATTAAGTAATCGCATTTTTCTCCTTCTCTAATTAAACAGTTATCTACCCTAATTTTGCAAAACTCTTTACTGCTTACATTAGTAACTCTATATTCTTGTGAATTACCAGAATCTCTGACAACTATTGTTTTTCTAGTATCACAATAGTCGATGCATTCACTTTTTCTAAAAAAATCGTTACACATATTCAATATTCAGTTGTCGAGGTTGAACAAATTATTAAACTTGTTATTAATTATACTGGAAGCACTATCTATTTTTTCTGCTTTAATAAGTTTAAGGTCTTCATCAAAGATTGATTCCCATAGACTTTCAGAGACAAAGTAAGCTGAAGTACGATTTGGATCAAGCCAAATATTCCTATTTACAATACTCTCCACAGCTTCTTTTTCCGTACCAACCTTATTATTACCAATTTGATAAGCATATAACAAATTGTTAAAAGACGATAGAATGTATGGACTGTGGGTAGTTACAACTATTTGATTATTATTAATATTTGCTAATAAAGCAATAAGTTCTACTATATCACTTTGTGTTTCTGGATAAAGATGTGCTTCCGGCTCTTCAAATACAATGAAGACACTTGTTCCATCTAAGATATATCTAAATATAAGTAAAAGAATCCACACTGACTCCTGTTGCCCTGAAGAAGCATATTGTAGTTTCACATATTCTTTATCATTTAGGTAAATTCTTTCGCCATCAGATTCAAATCGATATTCACCTCTCAGAATTTTTCTAATAATACTAGTAGCATACTTGACCTCATTTAGATTAGCTTCTTCACTGATCAAACTCTCTCTCTCTTCAATTAATAGATTCAATGTATCTCTAAAAAAAGGCTTTAATCGATTTATTCGCTCTACAAAAGATTTCATAAAGAAATCTAAAGTATATGGTTTTATATCCTGAAGCTGCTCGGCCAAAGTTGATATTAGGCTTCTACCAGATGGTATAAATACTGTAGTTCTTGTATCTTCAAATAAATCATCAATATGTGATTTAATGGATTTGAGATATTGTATTTTTTCCAAGTCTATTTCTAATGTTTCATCTAGAGTTACATAGCGAGTTTGACTTCTTGACACTCTTTCGTTATAGTTACGCACATTCTTAAATATCCCGTTCATATCATCCAAAATATTGGAATTAAATTTTACATCTACATAACCTTGAGAGTTTAAAGAAATTGTCATTTCTTTTTCATTAGAGTAGTAGTATTTCAGAGTAAACCGCGGCATATGCTTAGTTGTACCAAAACAATGTAAAAATCTGTTCCTGAGATGTTTTGAAAACTCATTAATAGGTCTCTCAAGCTGCTCGTTCGTGACATCTAACATGAATTTACTTAGTTCATCTTTAATAGATTTAAATAAGAAGATTGACTTACTAAGTGTACTTTTCCCGCTTGCTTGCGGGCCAATTAAGAGCATTACATCCTTGACATCTGCTTCAAATCTCTTGATAGTCCCAAAATTTTCTATAGAAATTCTTTGCACAACTTTGACAATTCAACTTAGATTGAAGTACAAAATTACTAGTAATAGCGTAACATAAGATATAAAAATTGCAACACCCTGCACTTTAGAAGTACAGGGTGAAAGACAGCAATAAGGATGAATAAGCTATATTTTGTGTGATTCCCAGTTCATGCCTATTTACCTCAAAGCCAATCTCGATAAGCTGATATTTCATTTACGCTGATTTCAAACGGCATCCCTTTGCCAAATGGCGGATAAACGCGGATTTTGGCATTAGTAGCAAACCGCTCTAACCTATTACCTAACTGGGCAATATTGCTGACTATATGCCAGTAAGATACTAAGTCAGGGCAGTCAATAATTAATGTTAGGATGCTAGCATTTGTTGTGAGATACCACTGACAATTAGATAATAGTACTCGCGTAATGCGATCGCACGCTAGATAAAAGCATCTACCAGTAGACTGTTCTAGCTCCATTTGCAGCATTCCATCCTGTTTTGTTACCTCAACTGGAGGTAAATCATCGGGAGGAAGTAGGTATAGTTTAGAAGACATAATTTCGCACCTCTTGGTTATAGCGCGTCAAACTCTCCAGGTTTTTTTGCATATCTGAAGAAGAGGGTTTGAGTGCTAGCGTACCTAAATTTAATTCGTCCTGAAATTTCTTGATTCTGTCTCGACAAGTCTCCACATCACCGATAATTGAGTTCTCAATCAAATAATCTTCATCGAAACAAATGTTTGTCCGATCAAATGGTTTTTGGTTGGGATTCGCACTATTCTGTAATACTTCAGCCGAATTAGCTGTCATTTTCTGGCTAAATTTGCGAATGAAAGGTAACGCCTCACTCACTGCTTCATCCAATGTTTTGCCAACATAAAAGAAACGTGCCAGCACAAAGTTTTCCGCACCACTAGAATTTAAGGCTCGATATTTGGTAACAGTATCCTTCAATCTCTCTAGGGAAAATGGCGGCCCACCCATTAAGCTGAAGGAATGTTTAGCGGCAAACTCGATACCATCATCCCCGCCAGTGGCAACATACACTGGTATTTTACTCTGCAATGGTTTAGGGTAAATTGTCAGGCGATCGCATTGATAATACTGCCCATTAAATGATACATCAGTTTCATATAAAAGCTTTTGAATCAATGCGATCGCCTCTAGCATCTTGGGACGGCATTCACTTGGTAGTGTCGCAAAATGCTTATTTTGTTGGGGGAAGGGGCCGCCTTTGGCAACTCCAAATAATAATCGTCCATTGCACAAGTTATCCAAAGTCGCAATATCTTCCGCTACCCTAATCGGGTTATGGAATGGCAACAGCACCGCCGCAGTGCCTAATTGGATAGTTGAAGTCAGTCCCGCAAGGTGTGCCATTAACAGCAACATGGACGGGCTGAGATTCGATTCACTAAAATGATGCTCACTCACCCAGGCTGACTCAAAACCTAAAGTTTCAGCCCGTTTTACCAGCGCGACTTGCTCAAAGATGGCACGACGAGCATCTTGGTGATAATTATCGTAATTGCAGAAAATTCCAGTTTTCATTACTTGCGTTGATACTTGAATCACTAAGTTGCAACCCACTGCAACTCCAACCATAGGCGTGGGTTGTTTTGTTTGACCTTCGACATCGGATCGCGCAACAATCGCTTGGCATTCATGCAGACTACCTGCATTAGACCCATGTTGTCTGCTACTTCTCTGAGTATTTCTTTTTGAGCTTGCACACAGGAAATCATTTCGTCAGAGCAATAAATTCCTATATATTGCAAACGTCTGGCAGGTCGTCCCCAAAAACAGGTGATGACTTTCACATAACACCCATCC
>NZ_JBGTFY010000340.1:0-31710 GCF_041747015.1 Nostoc sp. | reverse complement strand
TGGCAATACCTCTGCTGCTTCCATTCCCTTAGCTTTAGATGAAGCAGTACGACAAGGCAAAATTAAACCCAATGACATTGTTGCTGCATCCGGTTTTGGTGCCGGTCTTACCTGGGGCGCGGCAATTTTTCAATGGGGAAGATAAATATTTTGTCATTTGTCATTTGTCATTTGTCCTTTGTTAATGACCAATGACCAATGACCAATGACCAATGACTACTGACCACTGACTAATGACAAATGATTAAAACTGCATGGGTGTTTCCCGGACAAGGTTCCCAAGTACTGGGAATGGGAATGGATTTATTAGATATATCTGCCGCTAAAGACAAATTTGCCCAAGCTGAGGAAATTTTGGGCTGGTCTGTAACGGAAATCTGTCAAAGCCAAGAAGAAAAGTTATCACAGACTCTATATACCCAGCCAAGTCTTTATGTGGTAGAAAGCATTCTTGCTGACCTGCTCCGAGAGCGAGAACACCGGCCTGATTTAGTTGCTGGACACAGTTTAGGAGAATATTCTGCCCTTTACATTGCGGGTGTTTTTGAGTGGTCGGCTGGTTTATATCTGGTGAAACGTCGTGCGGAACTTATGGATAGTGCCGTTGGTGGTATGATGGCGGCTTTGATGAACTTTGACCACGACCAATTAGAAAAAGTCATTGCCCAAACGCCTGATGTCGTGGTGGCAAATGATAATAGTTCAGTTCAGGTGGTAATTTCAGGCACGACTGAGGCTGTACAAGCAGTAATCTCTCAAGTCAAAGCAAAACGTGCTATTCCTTTAAAAGTTTCTGGAGCATTTCACTCACATTTAATCGCTGCTGCTGCTAGAGAATTCCAAGACATTCTAGAATCTGTGGAATTTCAAACAGCTACTGTACCAGTTTTGTCTAATGTAGAACCAATTCCGTCTATTGATGCCAATATTTTAAAGCAGCGCCTGAACAAACAAATGACAGGTTCAGTCCGCTGGCGAGAAATTTCTCTGCAATTACCAGCCAACGGCATCCAGCGAGTAGTAGAAATTGGCCCTGGTAAAGTGCTAACTGGCTTAATTAAACGTAGTAGCCCAGACTTAATATTAGAAAACATCCATAGTGCTGCTGATTTGCCTGTTTAACAAGAAAGAATTCAGGAGTCAGGATGCCAGAATCGGCTAAACGCCGCGCTACCGCTAACAGAATTGAATTCTGGGCGATGGTTACTGAGCTTTGCCGTACCCCTGCTCTTAAGCAAGCTACGCGCAGCGTCTCATAGAGAAAGGTCGAAGTACTGGTGAGCTAGGCGTAGCCCTCCGACAGCAAAAAGGTGGATTAATAAACGAGATTCATTGATTCTGACTACTGAATTCTTTTTTAAATTTTTTTAGATATACGCTGCCAACCAGTCTAATCACTTAATCACTTATCAATAGCTAATACCAGACCTTCACGGGCTAGTAATGCCTGAGAAAAGGCAGATTTAACATCGACTTGAACCTGGTCAAGAAAATCATCATGGTCATCTGGGTGATGATGAGAAATAGCTAGCCCTTGGACACCAGCACTAAGAGCTGTGTTCATCGCAGCTTGCCAGAGTAAATCAGCACAGTCATGATTGTGAGATGTGGGAGGAGTGTAGGTGGCATTGGCAATAAGTAAGTCAACGCCCTTAATGAACTGTAAAATCTGCTCTCGTTCTATTTGCTCCGCGTTCGGATTCAAATCCGTGACGTAGGCAACACTATATTCCTGCCAAGTGACTCTGTAGCCAACTGAACGCTGAGTTTGATTAATCAATGCGGTTGTAATGGTGACATCATCCAGCCTCACCTCACTATCTGAAGTCAAATTGTAAAACTGCAATTCCGACTGCATTACCTGCAAAGGATAAGGAAAGTGCGGCTGGAGCATCTGGTCATACAGACATTGTTTGATTGAGGCTCCATTTGAAGCAGCTGTGCCGTAAATGTGAAAGCAATTTTCCCCAATAAATGCCGGGGCAAAAAAGGGAAACCCTTGAATACGATTTAATTGACAGTTGGTAAAAAATAAATGGGCTTCTAGTGGCTGTTGCAATTGTTGCCAAGTTTTACCCAGTATGCGTAAGCCAGTACCGCCATCAAAAATCAAGCGTTTCCCGCCTATATGCATTTCTACACAAGCGGTATTGCCACCATAGCGACTACTGTTGCTGCCTGGAGTGGCAATCAAACCCCGTACACCCCAGAATTGCACTAGAAACTCACCCTCTGGACTACTTAGCAGGGTAGTTGACTTTTCAGATGTGGAATTCTGGAAACCCGATAACTCAAAATTTGACATTTTCCTTGAAGTTAGACCTTACTAAGCAAGTCATCGTAGTGGCGCACTTCCAACGGCTTGTTTTTTTCGTCCACAATAACTACCGTAGGTGAGTAATTTTTTAACTCTTCTAGAGTGAACTGCCCGTAAGTCATTATAATCAAGCGATCGCCAATAATGCCTAGACGTGCCGCAGCTCCATTGAGTTCAATTATTCCTGAATGAGCTTGAGCGGGGATCGCATAAGTAATAAAGCGTTTACCATTGGCATTATTCACTACTTGCACTTGCTCATAGGGTAAGATGCCAGCTTTTTCCAGGAGAATTTGATCAATGCTGATACTACCCACGTAGTTGATATTTGCCCCCGTGAGGGTGCAATTATGAATTTTTGCCAAAAGGAAAGTACGCTGCATTTGGTTTGGGGTTGGTGGCAGTTTTTGTAAGCCGTAACAAACGAAAGTTATCAAAGTGAGGAGTTATGAGTTAGGAATAAAAATTCATAACTCTTAACTCCTAGCTCTTAACTTTTCTATTATCCTCTATAAGCTTTGACTGATTTTTCAACTATTGCTGCAACCTTCTCTACATCTTGCCAACCGAGAATTTCAGTTACCTTTTTTTCCAAATTTTTATAACTGCGGAAAAATTCGGCAATTTCATCTAAGCGGTGTGGTGCTATGTCTTTCAGAGATTTTACTTGAGCGTAGCGCGGATCTTTGTCAGGAACACAAAGAATTTTTTCATCGCGATCGCCCCCGTCAATCATCTCCAAGAAGCCAATCGGTCGCGCTGCAATCACACACCCTGGAAAGGTCGGCTCGTCAATTAAGACCATACCATCTAGGGGATCGCCATCATCAGCCAAAGTATTGGGTACAAAGCCGTAGTCACATGGATATTGTACCGATGAATAAAGTACTCGGTCTAGAGCAAAAGCTTCTAGTTCCTTGTCGTACTCATATTTATTTTTACTTCCGCCTGTAATTTCAATCAGAACGTTGATTAGACCCGGTTTTGGTTGGGCAGCAATACGAGATAAGTCCACAAAAAACTCCTCCGCTAACAGTGAATCATGGGGGCACTAACTTCGCTCCCCGTGTAGAATTTTAGGACAATATGGATCTCTTCCCAAGGTATTCATTTCACTGCATTGGTGATAGGTGACAGGGGACAGGGAATGATCTACGCCCTGTAACCTGTACCCTATTCCCTTATTCTGTTCTCAGTCTCCTGGAATTAGCCAAACAATGGAAAAAGCGTTGCGAGTAAACTTCGCAACGCTTTTTCCAAGAGGGTTTTATGGATCTCCCCCGCCCTTAATTGCTGTTGAAGGGATTTCTGCCCTTACTCTGTCAAAACAACTGAAACCTGGAGTCACACAACACAGATTTAGTTTATTCCTGATGAACTACATCCATATCTACAGACATTATCTCAAAATCTGTTTTCTCCTTGTTTGTAGCTCTCCTGATGGTGAAACATTACTAGGAAGTTTTGTCACTCTTTACTTCCTTGTAGGTTTTGGATCAGGGGTTGCTGGTTATTTTGAACATTAGCTGAAGAATAGTGGGCGATGACAAATACGGGTAGGGTGAGAGTTAAAAGAGCGATCGCAGTTCCCACAATATCTGCCAAACGGTTGGAATATGTGTCGGCAGAATTGGCTGACTGGCTATTTGAATTCATACAAAATTGAAGTTATTCGGATCACTGTGTAGGTCTACTCTCTCAGTGAGAGTGTTGATGCTATTTTAGCTATTTTTAAATTGTAAAATGTGTTGCATTCTACAAGATAAACCAGTTTTACAACTGTCCTAATAGCGTTTTTATACAAGAAGTTATTAATCCAAAGTTACGAGAAAACAAATCATGTTTTATTTGGTGATTAATGTTTTCAGATGTTTCCCTGTATGATGTAACTGTTTGCATACCCAAAGCTAACTTTAACAGCATCATAAATTACATTTTTTCGCTGCTTAAAGATTAATAAGCAAAATGTATTTGTCCGATACTTCATGATTATAACATCCTGCAACTCCTTTCGTCAGGTCATTTTAGTTGAATTGCTAATTTGTAATACAGAACACAAAACCAGCAAAACCACTGATAGCTATTGAGTGTTTTCGATTGTCCTACTGTAGTTATACACACAAATATTTAATACTAGATAACAAATAGGTAGTATGATTTTTTTAACCACTCCTAACTACCGAATAAATACAGTGACATTAATTGTGTTGTACACTATAGATTCAGTGATACTACTAAAGAAATATTTTAGAATTTAAATTGCCAAGTGTGTGTAATATCACAGCAGTTTTGTCAATCTATATATAGGTAGAGTAAAGATTATTTGGAATGTGAGTAAAAAACCGCCACTAACTATTGTAGGGCGGTCTTAATACGGTTCGGATAAGACTTGATCTCCCCAACCTCCCTTAAAAAGGGGGGCTAAGAAGAAACCCTTGCTAAAACTTAATTACGAATTACGAATTACGCAAAGCGGTACTAGTTCTTTCCGTAGATATTCATTGGTTCTTTAATAAATCGAGTGTAAAGATGCTTAAACGTAGACTTAATTACGCGGGGCATACCAAAATCGATAGGCATCAACTTGTCTGGTAGCCGCCAATCTTCTATTTTTAATAAGTCAGGATTTAAATGGGGAAACTCTATGGAATCAATTTCTGGACAAACTCCTAGCCTTTGAGAGGCTGCAACTGTAGGTACTTGTTCAGGAGGAACATTGAGGATTTCCACCATTGCCCGATCTAAAGCAAATACATCTGATGCGGCTGCTAAAATGCCTAGTTGGCGAGGTTCACCATTACTAGGGCCATTACCTTCATGACCGATGATGCCATCTAATATGGTTAAGTTAGGGTTAATTGCCCTGGCAGTTTCTACTAGCATTTCACCAAATCTATTCGCATCTTTTCCAGCTTCCATGTGCCACCAAGCTTTCATTTTGCCGGGGACGCAACCAAACAAGTTTTTTACGCCCAGTGTTAATGTCAACTGCATATGTGATTTCACTTTAGGTAGATTAATCACCACATCTGCTTCCATTACTTCTTTAGACAGCCGTAGGTGGTTAAAATTATCACTAACGGTTTGGTAACGTTGACCGTGAAAATCGATGATGGGCAGATTCAGTTCTTCTAAAATAGGCAGATAGCCATTTGCCACTGCTACGCCCTTGGCACTGCCAAAAGCCGGACTATCCCCCAAAAATGGCTTACCGCCAACCTCAATTACCATCTGGGCAACTTCGTAAACTATTTCGGCACGGGTAATACACTCTTTACCAGGACGCGTCCCTGTAAGTAGATTCGGTTTGAGTAAAACGCGATCGCCTTTCTTCACAAATGCTGCCATTCCTCCAAAAGGTTCTAGGAGAGTGACTAAGGATTCTCGTAAGGCTTCTCGTTCGTAAGATGTAGCCCGAATGAGACTAACAGATGGTTTTTGAGTCTGCATGGATAAATAGGGGATGAGGAAGATGAGGGAGATGGGCGGGACAAGGGGGAATAAACCATGCCCAATGCCCAATGCCCTATGACTTATTATTCTGTTTTGAGGGCTAAGATACCACTCATTTGTTCTAGATTTAATACTGTGGCTAAGTCTGCTTCACTCATCAAACCGCGTTCTAAAACAATTTGCCGCAGGGATTTGCCAGTTTCTAAAGATTCTTTGGCGACAGCTGCGGCATTTAAATAACCGATGTGGGTATTTAGTGCAGTTACTAAAGCTAAACTGCCTTCGGCGTATGCTAAACAACGTTCCTGGTTGGCTGTGATTCCCTGGATGCAGCGTTCGGTGAGTGCAGCGATCGCATTACCCAGAATTTCGATACTATGAATTAGGTTATAGCCAATCAACGGCATCATCACATTTAACTCTAATTGTCCGGCTTGTGCGCCTAAGGCGATCGCACTGTCGTAACCCATCACCTGAAAACACACCATTGATGTCATCTCTGCCATGACTGGGTTATATTTCCCTGGCATAATCGAGGAACCGGGTTGCACTGGAGGCAGTTGAATTTCTTTCAAGCCTGTTTTTGGCCCCGAATCCATCAGCCGCAAATCGTGAGATATTTTGACTAAATCCTGCGCTAAGTTGCGTAAAGCACCAGAAACATTGACAAATGGTGCCATACTCTGCATAGCTGCCATGAGATGGGGCGCAGGTTCTAGGGGAGTGTCAATCAATTCTGAGAGAACTTCCACTACACGGGCGCGATACAGAGGATGAGTATTTAAACCCGTTCCGGCTGCACTACCTCCCAAACCCAGCACCATCAAATCACCAGAAGCGGTGTAAATCCGGTTTTGGTGTTCTGTAAGGATTTGTACCCAAGCCCGAAAATTATCACCCAAACGCACTGGTACAGCGTCTTGCAAGTGGGTTCTGCCAGATTTGACGATATCTTGAAATTCTACAGCTTTGTCTTCTAAGGCAGCGATCGCCGCCTCCATTGCTGGGTGTAATGTCTTGGATAATGCCAATAAACCACCAATGCGAATTGCCGTAGGAATTACATCATTGGTAGACTGCCCATAATTAACATGATCGTTGGGACTAACACGTTTATAATTGCCCTTTTCCTCACCAAGAATTTCTAAGGTGCGATTTGCCAAAACTTCGTTGACATTCATGTGATGGGAAGTTCCAGCACCAGCTTGATAGACATCCACGACAAACTGATCGCGCAACTTCCCAGCCAGGATTTCATCGCTTGCTTGGACAATTGCCTGACTAATATCTTCGGGAATGCAGCTTAGTTCCCCATTAACAATTGCTGTAGCTTTTTTAATGATTAGACAAGCATCCACGTAAGTAGCTAAAGGCTTGATGCCGCTAATGGCGAAGTTTTCCATTGCCCGCAGCGTTTGAATGCCGTAATAAACGCTACTAGCAATTTGGCGATCGCCCATCGAATCACGTTCGATGCGAAAATCTGTATTGTCAATCATATTATTGTTTGGATAATCTCAAATTACAGATCATGCCATGCAATTACACTAAAAATCTCATTTGAATATATTTTGTTGTCTGCTAAGGCACGAAGCAAAAAAGCAAAAAAGCCTAGTTAAGCTAAACTTAGAGTTAAATACGAGCAAGGAAATATTATGATAAAAACACCAACTCGTCAGATAACTTTAGAAGAATTTTTACAGTTGCCAGAAACAAAACCAGCGAGTGAATATATCAACGGTGAAATCATTCAAAAACCCATGCCCCAAGGGAAACATAGTAGATTACAGATTCAATCAGCTAATGCTATTAACAATGTGGCAGAACCCCGAAAAATCGCCTTAGCTTTGCCAGAATTACGCTGTACCTTTGGTGGACGTTCCATTGTCCCAGATGTGGCAGTATTTGCTTGGGCGAGAATCCCTGTAGATGAAAAAGGTAATATTGCCAATGTGTTTAATATATATCCAGATTGGACAATTGAAATATTATCTCCTGAACAAAGTACAACCAAAGTCACCAGAAATATTTTACATTGTTTAAATCATGGTAGTAGCTTATGCTGGTTAATTGACCCTGAAGAACATAACATTTTAATTTATCCACCCAACCAACAACCAATATTTTTAGAAGACGAAAAAGATATATTGCCAGTACCCGATTTAGTTAGTGATTTACATTTGACATTAGGGCAATTATTTGATTGGTTGAAATTATAAAAACTCTCCAACCCATAATCATGAATTTACCCAACTGGATTACCTTTTCTCGCCTTCTGGGTGTGCCTTTTCTACTATATGGGTTGTATAACTCTACATCACAGGCTAGGTGGGTATGTTTGGCAATTTTTTTAGTTGCGGCGTTAACAGATTGGTTGGATGGTTATTTGGCGCGGAAACTTAACCAAGTTACTGAGTTAGGGAAATTTCTTGATCCTTTGGTGGATAAGTTTTTGGTGCTAGCGCCGTTATTAGTTTTGGTGGAATTGGGTAAAGTCCCAGCGTGGGGAGTGTTTTTGATTTTAGCGCGGGAATTAGCGATCGCAGGTTGGCGGGTAAATCAACCGACGATTACCGGGGCGAATATTTGGGGTAAACTCAAAACTGTTAGTCAAATAATAGCGATCGCGCTTTTGATTGCGCCCCTACCTGAAGTGTGGCAAACTCCCTCTCTGACTGCCTTTTGGATTTCTGTCGCCTTGACTTTAATCTCTGGGGGTATTTATCTTTTGCCGCAAAAAGCTAGCACTGCTGATTGAAAACGTCTAATGAAACCACAATATAGTATTGTAATTCAGTGGTCGCAGGAAGATAAAAAGTACATTGTCAGCCTACCTGAGTTTGGCCCCTATGCACACACTCATGGAAATACCTACGCGGATGCTCTCAATAATGGTGAGGAAGTGATGGAACTTTTGATTGAAGATTACCAAGCACAAGGAAAAAGACTACCAGAGCCTTTGACTACAAACTTTTCCTTTCGGTTTGTGCAATCCTTACCCTAATTATTAGCACTTTGTTACCTTGACATTAACATCTGGAGCAATTTACCCGACGCTTGGAAGTCCCTTAGAACTCAATACGTTTGGGTTAGTGATATTTAGTGTTTGGAGATCCCCCCAACCCCCCTTAAAAAGGGGGGCTAATATCTCTTTTACCCCCTTTTTAAGGCTACGGTGTACACACATCTCTGTACAAACCCAAAATCGTTGGAGATCCCCCTAAATCCACGCCACGTGCTTCAAGTCGGGAAACCGCAAGGGCGCAGTGGCTCCCCTTAAGAAGGGGACTTTAAGAGCTTTTTGCCCCCCTTTTTAAGGGGGGTTGGGGGGGATCAAAAGCCTGTGGCGCAACTCTAGAAGACTTGTGTGTACACCGTAGCTTTTTAAGGGGATCGCCGAAGGCGGGGGGATCTTAACCCAAGCGTATTGGCTTATAACTCGGAAGTTGCACTTCTGAACTCGGAAGTTGAGCCTCTGAACCCGACAGTTGCACCTTTGAACTCGGAAGTTGCACCTCTGAGGTCGGAAGTTGAGCCTTTAAGGTCGGAAGTTGAGCCTTTGAACTCGACAGTTGCACCTCTGAGGTCGGAAGTTGCACCTTTGAGGATGGAAGTTGCACCTTTAAGGTCGGAAGTTGCGCCTTTGAACTCGATACTTCAAGATCAAAAGTTTAAAACCCGGAATTTATAGAATTCGCAAACAAGTAAAGAGTCGAGTTAAACAAATGTAAGAGGCAACTTAGCGCCTCATTTTGATACAGCTACTACTTGATTTCTAAAAATCATAGCTAGGTAATCCAGTAACATCAGTTTGGAGAGCAAACAAATCACCAGAGGAGAAACTTTTATCAATCTCTGCTTGGCTGAGTCCAACCGAAGCAGTGGTGATGTAAAGTGTTTGTAAATCTTCGCCCCCAAAGGTGCAGCTAGTTGGCACTTGCACAGGTAGCTTTATCCGCAATATCTCCTCACCCTTGGGGTTGAAACGAATCACACACCATCCATTCCACATAGCTGACCAGATATATCCTTCACTGTCTATCGTCAACCCATCTGGGTAGAAAGATTCATTAGTTAAATCAACAAAAATCCGACGATTACTAATGTTTCCTGTTACTGAATTAAAGTCATAAACATATATTTTTTGCTGGGGAGAATCTGTCAAATAAAATGTCTTTTGATCGGGACTCCAACCCAGACCGTTAGAGATAGTCAATCCTGTTTCCATTATATGCAATGATCCATCAGTGTCATAGCGATAAAGACTAGCCTGGGGTTTTTCGGAAGAACACATCGAACCGAAAAAGAAACGACCTTGAGGGTCACATTTACCATCGTTAAAACGGTTATCTGGTAAATGTGCTTCAATTTCTAAAATTGTGGCAACTTCACCTGTTTGTGTGTCAAGAAATGCCAGGTGATGACGCAGCGCCATAATTAATCTATCTTTACCTGCTATTGCGATCGCGCCTACCACATCTCCCACATCAAAAAAGCGGTCTTTCCCCGTAGCAGGATTAAACTGATGCACCCGACGGTTATAAATATCGACCCAGTAAAGTAACTTTTTGTTTGAATCCCAGATAGGCCCTTCACCTAAGCGCGCACGGGCTTCTAAAACATTATGAAGTGGGTATTGCAACTCGTTCATTTTATCAACCAACAACAGTATTTACAGAAAGTAGTTTCAGTAGCAATGACGCAATTCGTTAAAAAACATCTACCTGACTAATCAAGAATTCATTCCTGTTCTAGTAAAAACTAAATACACAATTTATCGCGTCTTTCCCAGGTAGAATAAAATATTTTTTCTTTTGACTTTCGCCAAACCTTTACCGCGATCCGTTAACTTAAAGTTAGTCGGTCAGGATTCCCCTTATGTACCAAACAGACCCGCCTCGTCCTGCAAAAGAAACCCTACCCACCATGTACGATCTTCCCAGTGAATGCCCGGAGGACTCTGGTTTGCCTGACGAATTTCACCTTTTTCAACCCCAACTTCTGCGCGAAACCTTCTGTCCGCCTAACTATCCAGCAGAGGAGGTATTTGTTGCCACCGACTTAAACCTTTACTATGACCTCCGGCATACACTGTGGTACAAACGCCCAGATTGGTTTGCTGCTGTGGGAGTTTCGCGTCTCTACGAACAGCAAAACTTGCGTCTCAGTTATGTTATCTGGCAAGAAGGTGTTGCTCCTTTTGTAGTGGTAGAATTGCTTTCTCCTGGCACTGAAAAAGAAGACTTAGGACAAACTCTGCGGGAGATTAACCAACCGCCGACCAAATGGGAAGTTTATGAGCGGATTTTGCGAGTTCCTTACTACATTGTGTTTGACCGCTACACTGACAAACTCCAAGCATTCCAATTAGTTGCAGACCGCTACAGCGAATTAGACTTGAGTGCCCCACGGGTCTGGATGCCGGGTTTGGAACTGGGCTTAGGGCTTTGGCAAGGTTCTTACCAACAAATTGAGCGATTGTGGCTACGTTGGTATGATGCATCTGGGAATTGGCTTCCCACTCCCGTCGAACGAGAAAGTCAACGCGCTAACAGATTAGCAGCACAACTGCGAGAGTTAGGCGTTAACCCCGATGAGTTTTGAAGATGCGAAAAGCATCAGTCAACTTAAGCAAAACGGGCGAATTCTATTCGCCCTGGCTACTGCACAGCGACGTACCCTTAAACATTTTTACTCACTTGTAAAATCTCGTCATCTACAGAGAAATCAACATCAGCTTTATCTTTTGCATTAGCCAAATAGTCGTTTTCCAGAGAGTCTTGTAACCCAGAAATCAAATCATATTCAGGATGCCAGTTTAACTCTGTTTGCGCTTTATTCACCGAAGCAAAGAAATGCTGCACCCGCATTGGAAAAGCTTTGCGCTTGCCAAAATCAAACTTTTTCGGATCGTAATGAACAATTTTGACAGCATCGGCTGACTTGCCAGCCGCTACAGCACTAGCACGGGCTAAACCATCAAAAGTGACAAAGCGATCGCTAGAGATATTATAAATCTCTCTTACTGCCTGTTTATTGCCCAAAACTTGAGTCAAAGCCTTTGCTAAATCTTTTACATGACCTAGCTGCGTGATATGCAATCCATTTCCGGGGATGGGAATGGGGCGATCGCGCACAACTCTGTCAAAAAACCAGCTTTCCAACTCGTTATAATTACGTGGTCCGTAAATATAAGTAGGACGAATGGAAGTAAAGGGCAATCCCAATTGCATTAGGTAAGCTTCTGTTTCATGCTTACCCAGGTGACGACTTTTAGGATCTACAGGATCACCCTCTACATGGGGCAGTTGGTCAGATTTCAGATATACCCCTGCCGAACTCATATACACAAAATGTTGCACTCGGTCTTGAAAAATCTCTGCTAATGGTTGAGTATCAGCAAGTTCCCGGCCATTATTGTCAAAAACAACATCAAAATTTTCTGGTGATAATTTTGCTTTTAGCTGTGTAGCATCCGTGCGATCGCCTATAATTTGTCCTACTCCCTGTAAAGAAGGTGCTGGCCGATTCCCCCGATTGAACAGCACCACCTCATGTCCTTGTTCCACTAGTAGTTGAGTCAAATAGACACCAATGAACCGAGTGCCACCCATAATTAGAATTCGCATAAATTTCCCCTTTAATGCCCAATGCCCAATCTGAGGTTATCAGGTTGCAGCATCCATCTGGAACCCTTGGGGAAAAATTGCGTCTTATTTGCTAATCTAGAGCGCTTCCCGTTAATTACTCACTTTTCCATTTATTCAAGTTAGCTGTGTCCTTGAAATATGCTCTGGTTCATGAGTGGCTGACACCCAAAGCCACCGGTGGTTCAGAACTGGTTGTGCGGGAAATTTTGAATCACATTGATGCTGATTTATATGCCCTCATCGATTTTGAATCAAGTAATCCTGAAAGTTATTTATACAAGCGTCAAATTGGCAAAACCTTTCTTCAGCATTTTCCTTATGCTCGCAACGGCGTACAAAAGTACTTGCCTTTGTGGCCTTTGGCAATTGAACAACTGGATTTGCGGCACTATGACATAATTCTGTCTTCATCCCACGCTGTTGCCAAAGGAATCCTTACCACTTCGGATCAGTTGCATATTTGTTACTGCCACAGCCCTATGCGCTATGCCTGGGACTTGACCTTTGACTATCTACGCTACAGCAAACTGGGGAGTGGTTTACCTGGGTGGGTGACGCGATATTTGTTACATCGTTTGCGCCAGTGGGATGTATTGAGTGCCAATCGCGTTGATTACTTCATCGCCAACTCGCAGCATACATCTCGGCGGATTTGGCGCTGCTATCGGCGAGAAGCAACAGTCATTTATCCACCAGTGAATATTACAGAATTTCCATTTTTATCTCAGAAAGAGGACTTTTACCTGACAGTTTCCCGGCTAGTGAGTTACAAGCAAGTATTGTTGATTGTCAAGGCTTTTAATCAACTAAAACGACCATTAGTAGTAATTGGTACAGGAGATGAAATGAAAGAGATTCGCAAGATAGCAAACTCCAATATCCAAATAATGGGATGGCAACCCGATAATGTGGTAAAAAAATATATGGCTAGAGCGAAAGCGTTTGTGTATGCAGCTTGTGAAGATTTTGGTATCGCCTTAGTGGAGGCACAAGCCTGTGGCACACCAGTGATTGCCTACGGTGCAGGGGGTGCTTTAGAAACGGTGCGAGATATTCGTTCTTGTGCGGATACAGGAACAGGTATACTTTTCAGGAAGCAAACAGAGGCAGCTTTGGTGGAGGCAGTAGAAAAGTTTGAAATATATCAGCGTTCATTCAGTTCTGAGTATATGCGATCGCACGCCGCGCAATTTTCACCGCAAATCTTTGCACACCGTTATCTAGATTTTGTAAACAAGTGCAACGAAAAAAGACCGTTTTTGGAATGATGGTCTTGGTTAATGTAGTTATTTTTTTAGGCTTTTGGTAATTTCCCCCAGAAGCACCTCATTTTGGCTTTAAGATTGGGACTATGTGTGGTGTGGATTAATTAAGGAGTATGATGACTGCCCAGAGCTCACTCCTCTCCGGCAAGCGAGGCGTACGGCAAGACACTAAAGCGTCTACGCGTACTTTCTTAAAACGCGGTCAAAAAACAAAGACGCCAAGAGTTAAACCCAAAAGTTTATCTTTTCAGGGTTTAAACGGAGAGTTTGCCAAGCGACTGTTTGATATAGTGTTTTCGCTGTCAGTGTTGATTTTGTTTTTCCCCGTCTACTTAATCTTGGCCTTGCTGATTGCTTTCAGCTCGGATGGGCCAATTTTTTATATTCAGGAACGGGTGGGGAAAAATTACAAACCGTTTAATTGTATTAAATTCCGAACAATGGTAAGCAATGCGGACGAAATCCTCGTGCAAATGATGGAAACATCGCCCCAGTTGCGACAAGAATTTGAAAGCAGTTTTAAGCTGAAACAAGACCCCAGGATTACCAAAATTGGTCGATTTTTGCGAATTACTAGCTTAGACGAATTTCCCCAGTTCTGGAACGTTTTAAAAGGGGACATGAGTGTAGTCGGTCCCCGACCCTTGGTAGCAGAAGAACTGCCAAAATACGGTTGTCACATTGACGAGATTTTAAAAATCCGTCCAGGAATTACTGGTTTGTGGCAGGTATCTGGGCGTAATGACATTCCCTACCCTCGGCGAGTTCAAATAGACCTGCATTATGTCAAATGTAGGAATTTCTGGCTTGATTTATGGATTATTTTGAAAACTGTAGACGTGGTCATTCTGCCCAAAAATAACGGAGCATACTGAGTAATTACTTAGCTCGATTCTATGGGGCAGTTAATGCCCCTAAGTACCAGTTTTGGCTGTAAGACTAAGTACTGTTCATCTTGTCTATATAGTTATCTATAATTTGTGCCTTTCTACTTAGCTCAGACTTCTTTGAGTGAGCATCTATAGTTCGTTTTCCTCTTTTCGGATTTTTGCCAGAAGTCTAATTTAAAATACCTATTTTATTTAGTCTTCACAAAACCAGAGATATATGAAGTTTTGACAAAAAAACATACATAATACACAATATTTAAAGAATCTTGATCTATGTGGTAAAAGAAAAATATACATGGTTTATCCAAGGTTAAGCTTACGTGTTAAGCTACTTTTTACTAAGTATATTTATTTACGGAAAAAGCCTCCTAATCACAATATCTCGTAGGTTTCCCATTAGGCAATTCAGTAATTAGCTGTTAGGTTGTATCAGATTGCCTGTAACTTTTTAATCAAAGACAATAAAGGATAATTGAGCATGACGCAACAGAAGCGAGCGTTGATTACTGGTATTACCGGTCAAGATGGTTCATATCTAAGTGAATTTTTATTGGAACAAGGTTATGAGGTTCATGGCATCATTCGCCGAACTTCTACCTTCAACACAGACCGCATCGATCACATTTACGAAGACCCCCACAAAGATGGAGTCCGGTTGTTTCTGCATTACGGTGACTTGACGGATGGTACGACGTTGCGGCGCATTTTAGAAGATGTCAAGCCAGTAGAGATTTACAACCTCGGTGCTCAATCCCATGTCAGAGTAAGCTTTGATTCACCAGAATACACGGTGGATACTGTCGGAATGGGGACGTTGCGTTTGTTAGAAGCAATTCGGGACTACCAACAGCGTACCGGAATTCAGGTGCGATTTTACCAAGCGGGTTCTTCAGAAATGTACGGTTTAGTACAAGCAATACCTCAAAGTGAGACAACGCCGTTTTATCCCCGCAGTCCCTATGCTTGTGCAAAAGTTTACGCCCACTGGCAAACTATAAATTATCGTGAGTCTTACGATTTGTTTGCTTGTAATGGCATACTTTTTAACCACGAGTCACCCCGCCGTGGTGAAACCTTTGTAACCCGCAAAATTACTAGAGCAGTGGCTAGTATCGTTGCTGGTAAGCAGAAAAAAATTTACATGGGTAATCTCGACGCCAAGCGAGATTGGGGCTACGCAAAAGATTACGTCAAAGCAATGTGGTTAATGTTGCAGAAAGACCAGCCAGATGATTACGTAATTTCCACTGGTGAAACTCACTCAGTAAAGGAGTTTCTGGAACTGGCATTTAATTATGTGAATCTCAATTGGAAAGATTATGTAGAGTTTGATGAGCGTTACCTCCGTCCATCTGAGGTAGAATTATTGATTGGCGATTCTACCAAAGCACGGCAGCAGTTGGGCTGGACAACATCAGTAACCTTTGAAGAACTAGTTTCTCTAATGGTAGAAGCAGACTTACAAGTATTAGGTCACACTTCACCCAATGGAAATGGCTTGCAATTTCAACATGATATTGCTACTACTCGTCAAGAACTGGGCGCTCGCCACTTCTGATTTCACACCACAGAGGATAAAAATATGACCGCCTTAGAACTAAAAAATCAACGCATTCTCGTCACTGGTGGGTCAGGGTTTCTAGGTCGTCAGGTGATAGATCAGCTGTGTCAAGCAGGGGCTGATCGTGAGAAAATTAGGATACCGCGATCGCATGATCGTGATCTACGTGTCTGGGAAAATTCCCAACGTGCAGTTGACCAGCAAGACATAATTGTTCACTTAGCAGCTCATGTCGGTGGCATCGGTCTAAACCGCGAAAAACCCGCAGAGTTGTTCTACGATAACTTGATTATGGGAACCCAGCTAATTCATGCTGCCTATCAAGCTGGAGTAGAAAAGTTCGTTTGTGTTTGCACAATCTGCGCCTATCCTAAATTTACCCCAGTGCCATTCAAAGAAGATGATCTTTGGAATGGCTACCCAGAAGAAACCAACGCTCCCTACGGAATTGCCAAAAAAGCACTTTTAGTCCAATTGCAATCTTACCGCCAGCAGTACGGTTTTAATGGCATTTATTTACTGCCAGTGAATTTATATGGCCCAGAAGATAACTTTGACACTGCAAGTTCTCATGTTATTCCAGCATTAGTTCGCAAAGTTCACGAAGCCCAAATTAAGGCAGAAAAGCAACTCCAAGTTTGGGGTGATGGTAGTCCTACCCGCGAGTTTCTATATTCAGAAGATGCGGCGCGGGGTATTGTTATGGGAACTCAATTCTATAACGAATCGGAACCAGTTAACTTGGGAACGGGTGAAGAAATCTCCATCCTTAATTTAGTAACTCTAATCTGCGAACTGATGGAGTTTAAGGGTGAAATTGTTTGGCAAACTGATCAGCCTAATGGTCAACCCCGCCGTTGTTTAGATATTGAACGAGCAAAGCAAGCCTTTAATTTCACGGCTCAAGTCAGCTTTGAGCAAGGGCTAAAGAATACCATTGAGTGGTATCGTCAACACGCTGCATAACGATGTACTAATGAATGTAGGGTGGTATAAGCTGGGCGATGCCCAGCTTATTTGTTTGACCCGATAAATTTTCATGGATAAAGTTAATCATCAACTAAATAAAGCAGAACTACGCCGCACTCTACTCAAAACACGTCAATCAATGTCCGTTGGAGAGTGGAGAGAAAAAAGCGATCGCATTTGCTCTCATTTACAAAACTCTACTTTGTTCACCCAAGCAAAAACAATACTCGCTTATTTCAGCTTTCGTCAAGAACCTGACCTCAGTCCACTATTTGCAAACACCAAATATCGTTGGGGATTTCCTCGCTGCGTTGACAAATCCTTATATTGGCATATTTGGACACCTCAAGATTTTGTGCAAAATGGCGCTTATGGCATTACTGAACCATACCCAGATGCTCCAATCTTAGATGCTGCCGAAGTAGATTTGATTCTCGTCCCCAGTGTAGCTTGTGATTGTCAAGGATATCGTTTGGGTTATGGCGGCGGATATTACGATCGCTTGCTCAGTTTACCGCAGTGGCAGACAAAGCAGACTATCGGAATTGTCTTTGATTTTGCCTATTTGTCCCAATTACCGATTGAACTTTGGGATAAACCACTACAAGCTATTTGTACCGAAACCGGATTGACTCCCAAAGGCTGAAGGATTCAGCGCCAAAACCCCTAACCTAAGTTCAAGCCAATTTACAATTATACTTAACCCAAGCGTATTGGTTTTTAACGAATATTTTTAGCAATGCTATAGATAGTTTTTGGAGTTTATCGATTTAATTTAAAATTAAAGTCAGGCAATATTTTACCTCTAAATGAATGTTGTAGAGGTTTTAGCTATGAAGAAAGGCAGCTACTTGTGAGGAGTATTGAGACATTTATTAATTCTGATTAACACTCTTACTTTCTGAAATTCACAGATCACCGATTTCTCAAATAAGTTGGGTATTTGAGCATCCACCCAATATTTGACCACAGCCCTAACTCCTAAGAGATTGTAGTGAGATATAATTCAATTTTCTGAAAAGATAATTTTCCTTATTAATCAAATGCTGAACTGGAAAAAATCACGATCGCAAAGTCTGCTAATGTATGTGCTATTAGGAGCGATCGCACTGGTGATGCTCTTCCCCTTACTATGGCTAATTAGTACAGCCTTAAAATCGCCTACGGAAAATATTTTTCAGTCGCCGCCACAGTTATTGCCCACTCAACCGACACTAAATAACTTCTTTAGTGTATGGAACTCTCTACCTTTTGGACAATACCTTTATAACAGTACCTTAGTGTCAGTGCTGACTGTGGGCTTAAATTTGCTGTTTTGCGCTTTAGCTGCCTATCCATTGGCAAGATTGTCGTTTGTGGGGCGAGACTGGATTTTTGTAGCGATCGTCTCTACGATTATGATTCCCTTCCAAATCGTGATGATTCCCCTCTATATTTTGACAGTCCAGTTGGGTTTGAGAAATACTTATTTAGGAATGATTTTTCCGAGTTTAGCTTCTGCCTTTGGTATTTTTCTGCTGCGCCAAGCTTTTATAAGTGTCCCCAAAGAGATAGAAGAAGCCGCCCGCATGGATGGTAGCTCAGAGTTAGGTTTGTGGTGGCATATTATGTTACCAGCAGTTCGCCCAGCCCTGGTAACTTTAGCTATTTTCGTATTTATTGGTGCTTGGAGTGACTTTTTGTGGCCTTTAATTGTCATCCAAGACGAAAATTTATACACTCTGCCCTTGGGAGTCGCAAAGCTAGCAGGGACATTTTCCCTTGACTGGCGCTTAGTAGCTGCTGGCTCAGTCATTGCGATCGCTCCAGTATTATTACTATTCTTATTTTTACAACGTTACATTGTACCCACGGAAACTGGTAGCGGAGTTAAGGGTTGAAGAAGAATTCAGGAGTCAGAATTCAGAAGTCAGAAGTCAGAACAAGAAAGTTGGGGATGAGGGAGAAATAATTAATGCCCAATGCCCAATGCCCAATGCCCAATGCCCAATGCCCCAATTCAATAAGCACCAGTCTTGTTGAATACTACCCAGATAGTTTTAACAATCAGACTCAGATCGTAAGTTACAGACCACTTGCGTTGATAATCTATATCCATCTTGACAATAGTTTCAAAGTCTGTGATGCTAGAACGACCATTAGCCTGCCATTCTCCGGTAATGCCTGGTTTAACTCGTAATCTATCCCAGTGGTGTGGATCGTAATGCGTGACTTCATCAGGGGTAGGTGGACGAGTACCAACTAAACTCATGTCCCCGATCAGAACATTCCAAAATTGGGGAAATTCGTCTAGGCTAGTACGCCGCAAAAATTTACCCAGACGAGTAATGCGAGGATCGTCAACAGATTTAAAGATGTGACCTTTGGCTTGATTTTCGATCAAATGCTTGAGTTTATCGGCATCGACGATCATAGAACGGAATTTCCATATACGGAAAGGTTTTCCGTTCAAACCACAGCGAATTTGGGAATAAAATATTGGGCTTGGTTCATGAATAAAGGTAGCAATTGCTACGAAGATTGCTAGTAGAAATGTAATAATCAGCCCGACAATGGCTCCAACAATGTCAATTAATCGTTTTGCCACGCTTACAGTTGACGGGTGTAAAGGCTGTTGCGAGCAATCAACTAAATAAAGATAAAGATGATTCATAAGGGCTAACTTATCTACAACAGGACTTTTTGCATTAGTAGTGTAGACACAGAGATGATTCTTAGGCTATTTTTACTGCTTTTATCGCTTCTGCTGAGTGACAATATACACAAAAATTAATTAAGAAAAAACTGAAAACCGAAAGTTTACAGAATCTTTCAATTAAAGTGGTAGATTATAAATTTTCAGTGTTTTTCAGTAAAATAAAAGTAATGGTGCTAGAGTGCTAATTCATTCGACCTTAAACTCTTAACTTGACTCGGGGATTGCATAGGAAGGATTCCAAAAATTTTTGCTAGGGTTCCTGCTGATGGACTGAAATTTTTTACCCTTTATCTACGTTACGACAGCTTATGACAGGCGATCGCATACAACTATTAGATTTATGGCAGTACAGAACAAGTTAGTTACGAGTACTTGAGTGATTACTCAAATGAAAATTTTCTTCCCCATCAGGAAATGACTGAGGACAACTTGTAGTAACAAGTAGAAACTAAATCAGGAACTAAAACCTCTGGGAACTCAGAGGTTTTTTCTTCAAACTACGCCCCTCGACACGCTTTTATAAGGGGGTTCTTTAAGCAAACGATGTCCGACAACAAGCTGCTGCGTGTTCAACTATCTAACAATTCTAGTAATGAAGTAGCAAAAATTGTCGCAGCGTATTTAGTCAACTAGAGTAAGCTAAATTTAAGTTTAAGCTACTGGGAGTGGAGATGATGTTGTTGGAATTAAAGCGCATTCATGTTCCACCGGGACAAAGAGTGCTATTGCAAGATGTAACTTGGCAGGAATTGGAAACAATTCTAGAAGATTTAGGGGAACACCGCGCTGCACGAATTGCTTATGACAGGGGAATATTAGAGATTATGGCACCACTGCCAGAACATGAAGACGATAAAGAAATTATTGGTGATTTAGTCAAAGCGCTTTTGGAAGAATTAGATATTGAGTTTAGATGTCTTGGTTCTACAACTTTTAAAAACCAAGCAATGGCTAAAGGTATAGAACCTGACCAGTGTTTCTATATAAAAAATGAATCTAAGATTCGCGGCAAGAAGCGACTAGATTTAACAGTAGATCCTCCTCCAGATTTAGCTCTAGAAATTGATATTACTTCTCGCACTCATCCTAATATTTATGAAGCGCTAAAAGTACCTGAGCTTTGGCGTTTTGAGCAAGGAAAGCTCCAAATTAATGTTCTGCGAGATGGACATTATGTAGAGTCTCAGCAAAGCCTAAATTTTCCTGGATTGCCACTAATTAAGGCGATTCCCCAATATCTTGAGCAAAGTACAACAGCAGGCAGAAATGCAACGCTCAAAGCTTTTCGTCTTTGGGTACAAAAGCAAATACAACAGCAATGACTGAATAATTCGTAATGACGCTCTTTAGGAGACCCCCCGCAAGCGGCAGGTGTTATGGTAAAACTTGCCGAACTGCTCAGGGCAGGCAGCTAGCTGCGCGTAGCTTGCTTCTTTGCAGGAGTACACAGACTCGCTACCACTACGCTAACGTAATTCGTAATTTAATAAATTAATTATTAATTTTGGGTGCTGATATTGTTGCTGTCAGCACCAGAATAGTCAGGGTAATCACGCCAATAAACGATTGTAGTTGCATCAAAGATTGGTTGAGATCCGTGGACACAAAACCACCTTTGCCATTGACGGTTGCAATCACTGCGATCGCCTTTGCATCATAACTGTTAACGTAGCTTTCCTTTCCGTGTGCAATTGTTGAGAGGAAGCATCAACAAATCGAGAACACCACCAATTATCTTTTGAAGTTAAGGGGAAGGGGTTTTTACTAAATAACAAACGGACTCTTTTCCCTCTACAGTCGTTATCCACTGACCGTTCCATTCTCCATTGACGGCGGCGGCGGCTACAGGGCATTTGATTTTTGCATCCTCATTGCTCCAGATGGGACCTGCCTTAACTGGACTAGGAATTTGTGGGTCTAGGGTGGGATTAGGTGGGATTACTCCTGGTCTACGAGAAGAAGTAACAAAAACAACAACAAAAACAGCGATCGCAACTCCTAACCCAATTAATAAACCAACTTTGTTAGGTTTTGAGGGTGGGGTAGGAGTTTCAGCTTGGCTTGCTGCTACGGATTTGTTTGGCGGTTTGATTGATGCCACATCTTCACTACGGAAGACGGGTTGAGCCGGAATCACCTTCGCAGGCACACCTGACGGATGGACTGCTATTTTCTGGGAAATAACTTGAGCTTCAATTTGAGCAATATCTTCATCTCTAAGTTTTAAAACTTGCTGCAAGCGTTTCAACTCGTTTTGAGTATCGCTACTGAGAGAATGCTCGCGCCCAATCGCCTCAACTAAAACTTGCTCATAGCGCTGTAATCTTTTCTGGTACTCCTGGTAAGGTTTAAGCACCTCGTTTTCAATTGCCGCAGCAACTTCAGGTAGCAGTCCCAGTCCATCTCGTAGCGCATCTAAGACATTACGACCTACACCAGAAATCACACCACGACTAGCAAAATGCTCAACTTCTTTGCGATATCTTAGCTTGGGATCTTCGGTGGGTGCTTGAGAAATACGGATCTTGTAACCTTCCTTGACTGCATAAATTTCTGGTTTCATTGCAGGCGCAGTTTCTTGAACTTTCCCTTTGGCATACTCATGCAACTCATCAATGGAAACCACACCATCGTTATCGAGATCTGCTGCTCCAGTAGCGATTCCCTCGACTAGATAACGAGTGTAAGTCGAAAGTTCTGACCCTTCCTGCTCAAAGGAATACTGGGTGGAAGTTGAAGATGTGAGGACAGCCCGTCCTTCTCCTCCCAGTTGTTTTTTCACATCTACAGAACCGTCATCTTTAGCTGACCAACCTTCGGCAAATGCTCCACTAAAGCAACAATCTAGAATTACAACTTGTCGCTGAGAGCGGCTATTGCTCATAATGTCTTGCACAAAACTGGCTGGAACCGCTGTTGCCTGGATTAGTTCTCCCTGTGAGGTTTTACGAGTGATGCGCGTAGCTAAATGTAGCTTACCGTTGTCATCTTTGACACCATGACCAGAGAAAAATAGCAGCACTAAATCCTCTTTTGTGCGACCCGAAAATAATTTTTCAATCTCTTCCTGCATCACCTGTCGATCAGGATTTGACAACGTTTTAACGTCATCAAATCCACCCATATCGGGGTGCTGTAATACTCGCCGCATCGCCTCTACATCTCTGGTAGCCCCAGGTAGGGGAGTCAAACCTGGTGCGTAATCACTGACCCCGATCACAAGTGCCATCTTAACCATTTGTGACCTCTTACGTAGATGCTACAAATTGTTGAGCTGCCTGAATTGCTACTAACAATTCTTGCTGACTGCTCGCTGTGACTTTGAGCTTCTTTCCGTTGGCTTCAACCTCCATTGTAATCTGTTTACCAACCAAGCGATCGCTCAAAAATCCAAATACAGTCTTGATATTTTTTGCATTCACCTCAGCCGTTAGCAACCCAACCAAAACTGCGCCTAATGCCTTGTTTCCGGCTGGTGGATTAGGATCAAGGATACGTTTAACGTCTTTTACTTCGTCTAAGTTAAGCATTTCGCGCCGAAGGCTTTGGGTTAATTTTTCCAATGCTTCATCATCTAACTGAGGGTTTCTCAGATCAAGCGTGATTTGAATATCAGATGTAGTAGGCATAGTCAATTCTCGGTTATAGATAATACTTCAACTAGATTTTGAATATTCCCGATCTGATTATAAATCAGGATTACATTTGCCTTTTATGCAGAAATTTTGCTTTTGAAGAAATTCTTAACAAACGTGATTTTCATTGATTTGGAATTGGTGGTTGATTTACTCCGTCTTACTTCTCAAACTCCCTAGCTACGCCTGTCGCTACAATCACTTGTGCTTCTCTGAGGATGCGATCGCCACATAAATAACCTCGTACTACTTCTTGAATTACTGTATTATCAGTGACACCTGCTTTTTCTTCGCGTCCGACTGCATACATTGTCTGGGAGTTAAAAGGTTTCCCTTGAGCAGCAATGGGAACAACACGCCGTTGTCGTAGTACTTCTAAAAGCGATCGCCTAATTAACTCGACTCCCTGTTGATTGCTAGTTAAAATTTCGCTTAAAGATTCTGATACTACTGATTTTTCAGACAACGTTGATTCAACTTCCTTACCAGCAAACCATTGTTTTATCTTTGTCCAGAAGCCTTTTTGTAGGGTAGGTTTTGGGTTTGAGGTAGTAGATAATGCTTCTAGTTCCTCTTGCCAATAATTACAAGCTCGATCTAAAGCATCCAGGATACCCAGCAAATCTTTTAGTAGTTTCTCCTGCTGTTGCTCAAATTTAGCCGATGCTTGTTTTTGACTTTCTTCCAGACGTATTTGCAACTGTTCTTTATCTGCGCGAGTTACTTCCAATGCTTGCACTAGAGCATCTTGAGTAGAACGCAATAATTTACCCTGTTGCTTAACTTCATGGCGCAAGGCAGTCCATTCTGCCACCATTTGATATACGTCAAACAAATTAGTAGATTCTGGGGCTTCACCCAAATACTCAGGTGGCGTTTGTTCTGACTGTAAATAATCTAAAAACTTGGTAAATAAAACTTCTTGATCATTTGTCATATTAGAATGTGGCACGAATTAAATCATCTAGGCTAACTTCTAGTTGAGCGATCGCTTTTTCCCGCACCTGTTTTAATATCTCTGGGTTAAGTTCTGCTTCCAATGGACGAATTTTTAAGAAATCTTCATTTTGCGGTGTCTCTCCTTTGCGAAGTGCCTCGTAAGCGCCTCTAATTGCCTTAAATTCTTCTGGATAAGTATGAGCCGGGAATTCCCGCAGTTTAGCATGATACGCCGCTTTAATTTCGGCGGGGGTAGCTGCTGGAGAAATTCCTAAATGTTCGTAGTGGGAAGTCATAAAAAGTTTGGGCGTTGCCGAATCAAGGGATGAAATGTTATGTATTGAAATCTAAAACTCATTATCCTCTCTGCGTCTGGGCGCGACGCCAGGTGCTTCTCCTTACCGGAGACGCTGCGCGAACAAGTCGGGGAACCCGCCCAACGCACTGGCTCCTCTGCGTGAGAAAAATCATCCCGCATTTATGCAACGCCAAAGTTTGGAGTAAAGACGCGATTGATAGCGTCTAATTAATTTCGTCTATTAAAATTAGGAATTATAAGATTCTCCTCTGCCTTATTTAAAATAATTACTGAAATCCTCCTTTTCTTCTACCCTTTTGTTGTTTACGATTAGGCGGTAAACTTCTAAAGATAAAGTCTAATTCTGACTCTTCCTCCTCCTCATCATCATCATCTGAGAAGTCAGGCATAGTGTTTAACATCATTTGCTTGAGTTCTGGAAGCATCCGCTCAAACTCTGCTTTAGGCATTTTGCTACCAAATAATTTTCTGATCATCCCTTCTAATAAATCATCAATATTTGACATATTCATATTGTCAAATTTCTCTGGATCTGGCATTATGCTCTGAGTTTCTTGAGCGGCAAGATATGCTGCCTCTTCCCGAAAGGCTTGTAATGCTTTAGCATCTTGTAAACGACGAGCTAATTCAAATCCCTCTTGCTTCAATTGTTCGTATTTTGGTTTGTCAACAGGGTAGGTAGTGGCTCTAGCTAATAGCAACAAAGGATTTTGGGGTTCTCGACGTAGTGCTTCGTCTAAAGCCGGAATCAGGGTTGTAATCCAGCCAAAACGCCGTGCTTGGAGTTGAATATTTGCCAGAGCGTTGCCTGGTTGTGGCATGGTATCGAGATATAAACGTAGAGGAAACTCTAGTTTTTGAGGACTACCTTCTTTGACAGCTAAAACAACAAGATGTCCCACTCTGGCTTCGGGATGTTCTGCTGAGAGGTTGAACAACTTTTGCAGATATTGATTTATTACAGCAGCAATGCCTTTTTCGCGTTTGGCGAAGAGGTGAATAGCAAGTGCGATCGCCTGCAACACAGGAATCTGTTCTTGACTAGATAATTGTTGTATGTGAGCAACCCATGCTTGGGTTGCTGCTTTTTGATTTAACGAAACTCGTCCACCGGAGTTGACAGGACTTTGGACAGCGTTAACAAAAATTTGACAGGCAATTATAGCCGGATCTTTCTGCTCTTTACCCTCCACCAAACGACTAAAGAAGCCGTAATTCAGCGTAGACAGGGCATCTACCCACGGCAACACCTCAACCTCTGTTTCAATGGTGAGGTCGCCAAAGTACTTGCCAAAGCGACGACGAGCTTCATTGCGTGCTTGTTTGTCTCCTAGCTCATCCCAACAAGTCAGCAAGGCACCGTAAATTTCTTCATATCGACATCCACCTTCAATTGCTTGAGTTATCAGTGCGATCGCTTCAGTATAATTTTCCTCCATTGCCTCAATTAGTCCCTTGCGCCCTAGTACCTCTGGCGATGTGGGATAGATGCGTTCTGCTTGTTGCAGAGATCCGAGAGCGGCGCGATCGCGACCAAGTGCCATGTAAGCATCTGCCATCTTACAATGCAAGTGAGCTAAAGTTGCTTTTAATCGCTCTGAAGGCCATTCTTGAGGTTTTTGTTTCGCTTCTTGCTCTAACCACTTCAACAACCGAGTCAACAAACGTGGGCGTTCTTCATCGCAATCATTAGCATCTAAGACTTCTAATAAGTTAACTGCCAACTGCGGATTCAAGGGTTTCTCTGTTAACAAAGGCTGCCAAAATAGCTGTACACATTCTGCTTGTCTTTGATTAAATGCTTGTTGGCCTGCGAGGGTTAAAAGCGATGTCCGCAGACTATCTAGTTCTGGGAAGCGAGTTACATTTCCTTTCATCCGTAGCAACACATGAGCGGCATCATGATGATTGCCATCATTAATTAGCTGTACAATTGTCAACGCTGATATTGCATCCTGGATCACCTGCTCTTCTCGTGCCAGATTTTGGGGTTTGAGGGGTGGTTCTCCGGTCTTTGCTTGTTGGGAAGTTGCCAATCGCTCTAAAATTGGATGTTCCAAATACTTTGGTTTGGCAAAGGCAAATTGGGATGACTGCAACCCCAATAGATTAGCGGCGGCATTCCAATTACCACTCACTTGCTGGCTGTAAACAATCCAAGCACTTGGTAAATCTCCTGGAGTGATGGGGCGCTTAATTTTTTCAAAAGATGTCAACGCGGTTTCTGGTTGTTCCTTTTTGAGAGCAATCACTCCTCGTACCCAGTGGAGTTGAGCAGCACTAAACCGTTTCGATTGTTGATTGATTAACTGCTCAACTGTAGCGGTATCTCCTTTGAGCAATAGGAGCTTGAGATAACAAATGCTGTAATCTTTGATCAGGTTGTCCGCTTCAAAAGCTTCACGGAGCAATTTGAGAGCTACGTCCAGTTGATTCAACTCTACCAAACACTTTGCTTGCCAGTAGTGAGCATCTCCAACTAGACCCAATTCTAGAACACGTCCAAAGGATTTTTCTGCTTGTTTAAAGTCTTGCTTTTGGAATTCTTGTTGACCGCGCAACAACCAAATCTCTGATTCTTTGGGAGTGAAGTCAATATCAGGATGCGATCGCTGAATTTTTTTGATTTCTTCCAATGCCTGCCGATATTTTTTCTGCTTCAGCAATTCTTGCAGTTTTACCTGGAAGGAGTTTTCAGCAAGTTTTTTGTCTGTGTTAGAGACGTTTTTTTGTGAGTGCTGTTTGGATTCGTGTTTAGCCATCCTTGCCTCCAGTCTGGTAAAACTGCTGATACAGCCTATCCTTAATTAAGATATCAGCGATTGCGATCGTTTATGTAGTTGCTAACCGAAAAAGAGTCATGAACAAGCAAATATACTTTAACATGACGTGCGACTATTCTTAGAACCTCTTTCCAAACCTCTCCTACACAGTGCTATGGTGTAAACACCAGTTTTTTGACCTGCACCTTAGTTGCATCGACTCACATCTTAGTTGTATCGACTCACATCTTAGTTGTATCAACCTGCATCTTAGTTGCATCGACCTGCACCTTAGTTGCATCGACCTGCACCTTAGTTGTATCAACCTGCATCTTAGTTGCATCGACCTGCATCTTAGTTGCATCGACCTGCACCTTAGTTGCATTGACCTGCAAAAATTAACTTACCCGACGTTACGCAGTAACTCTAAAAGATTTGTGTGTACACGGTCAATACTTTTCGGTTAAGATGCACAGTCCTTAATTGATCCCCCTTAGTCCCCCTTAAAAAGGGGGAAATAGAGTCATCTTAGCCCCCCTTTTTAAGGGGGGTTGGGGGGATCAAGTCTTAACCAAACCGTATTGTGTACACGGTAGCCCACAGTGAGAAAGGCTTTGATTTTTGCTCACAAGATAGTGGTGAGTCTTAATCCCCACCCTCCTGACTTCTGACTTCTTCTTCAACGTTTTGCCAATTCTGGAGTCCGCCCTTTTAAACCAATCATCAACTTCAGCATAAACACCTTTAATACAGGTACTCGCTGCAAAAGCCATAAACCCAGACGACGAACTACTACCACAGGTAAGAAATTATTAGAAAACATCCGATCTAACAAATCCGTGAAACCTAAAATCGTCAGATTTTCTAGCTGACGCCAGCGTTCATAACCTTTGAGAATCTGAATGTCGCCGATATCTTTACCCGCCTCGTGCGCTGCTTGGATTACTTGCGCCAAAGCGGCTGCATCCCGAATACCCAAATTTAAACCTTGTCCGCCGACAGGATGGCAATTATGTGCTGCATCACCAATTAATGCTAGTCTGGGGAGAACATAGCGATCACTCTGCATAAGTTGTACCTGAAATACAAAGCGATCGCCTAATAATTCCAATTTTCCCATCTGATCACCATACCGACGGGTAAGTTCTCTTAAAAATTGCTCATCATCTAAGGCACATAAAGCTTTTGCTTCTGCGTGGGGGGCTGTCCAGACAATGCGGCAACGGTTCCCCGGTAAAGGTAAAATCGCAAAGGGGCCGCTAGACCAAAATCTTTCGTAAGCGGTGTTATTGTGGGGTTTTTCTGGTTTGACAAATGCCACGATGCAAGACTGCCAATATTTCCAGCCTAAAGTTTTGATTCCAGCCGCTTGACGAATTGGCGATCGCGCCCCATCTGCTGCTATAAGTAATTTGCTACGAACTGTCTGTAACTGTTCGGCAACTTTAACATTTATCGCTACTATATCCTTCTGGTACTGCGTATTTACCACTTCAGCCGGACACAGATAAGTTACATTTGGACAATCTTGGACAAACTCCTGCAAAGGTTGCAACAGCGATTGATGTTCCGCCACATAACCCAACTCTGGTGTACCTATATCATCTGTAGCAAATTCCACTACATTGGGATAATCGGCATCGGAAAGATGAACCCGGCAATATTTGGCAACTTGGGGCAGCATCTTGTCCCAAACTCCAATTCCTTGATAAATTAGCGACGAAAGCATATGAACTGCATAGGCTTGCCCCTTAGCTACCGCCACTGATGCCGCTTTCGCCTCAATCAGCAAGATACTCAAACCAGAATCTTTTAAAGCAGAGGCTAGAGTTAACCCAATAATCCCACCGCCGACAATTACCAAATCATAATCATATTCCCGATCATCTAGTGGTGTTGGTTGAGGGGAAATTTGCTCAAGCTGCGTTATGGTCATTGTTAAGTTAGGTTACAGCGTCTTAACTCTTATTTTGACGCGATCGCACCCTCATCAGCAAGGTACTCATGATCCTCATTGGAGAATTGAAAGTTTTCACAGAGCGATAAAACAAGTATGTGGTATTTGTCGATTCATGGTGAACCCCCGTTGTAGCGACTGGCGCTAGCGATGAAGGAGCGTCACCCGTAAGGTTGAGAGACAGCCATGCCATCAAGACATATATATTTTGTTTACTCCAAGCATTTGTTCCTTTAGAGTTAATGTGTTCTGAAAACTTAATTTCTAATTGGGATGAATTGCAAAAAAATCTATTCACTTTAGTTGTGTGTGAGTACATTGTGAACAGTTTAGGATATCTTTAGATGTCATTTTTGCTCAATGAGTAAGTCTAATGTACTTTTAATCACCGGATCTTCTAACATTTCAATTCCGCTTGTTATATGTAAATAAGCTTATATATCTATAGACACATTAAAGAAGATACATTATTAATGAAGTATGTATTCATTATGCCAGTTTCTAAGGCATTACTTTATTCCTGATATCCCTATTATGTAACCAAATGATTTGGTATTGCTTTTACCAAATGGCAAACTTTGGCTTGCAGAAATTTAGGTTTGATTGGTTGAAAAAATTTAAAAAATCGCCATGTATTCAGAGGAGCATGAATAAGAGATGATTTACTGCTCTAGTGTATTCAGGTTTGGTGACCAAAACAATTGTCAATTCACTGCTTTTCGTAATTCGCCATAAAATACACGCCTATATAATTGGATAATTTGTGGGTTTCAAGCCCTCACTGATTGTAATTGCGAACAGAAACAAGCAAATTGTCTTGACAACTAGTGCCGATAGTTGGCACTATCGGCGAATCATCAGTGCATAGTAACAGCACTAAATGCCAATTGAAAACTTAAAAATTGTAGAAAATATTGTTTTAAAGGAGTCAAAATTTATGGCAATTATCATTGGTACAAATCAGAATGATCACCTTTACGGTACTGATAATAATGATAGTATCAAAGGACTGGCGGGAGACGACAACCTTTATGGAGGCTCAGGTAATGACAACCTTGATGGAGGCTTAGGAAATGACTATTTAAACGGAGAAGAGGGTAATAATAGTCTATACGGACAAGCAGGCAATGATTCTTTCTATGCGGCCAATTCCTCTGGGAACAACCTTTTAGATGGAGGTGATGGAAATGATCAGCTTTACGTTTATACCTCGACTGGAAATAACACTCTCAAGGGTGGAAGTGGAAGCGATATCTTAGATGTTTCCTTCTCTTATGGAAACAATATCTTAGATGGTGGTACTGGAAATGATCAGCTTTCTGCTCGCTACTCAGTCGGAAACAATACCCTCCAGGGTGGAGCCGGAAATGATTATCTCAGAGTTGATTTGTCTGCTGGTAATAATGTCCTGAATGGAGGTGATGGAAATGACACCCTTGATGTTAATTATCAATGGAAAGGCAATAATATAGTTTCAGGGGGAAAGGGAGCAGACATTTTTTATGCCTATGGAGTTCAGGGTGCTAACACTCTCAATGGTGGTAGTGGTGACGACTCTTTCTATATTAGTAGTCCAAACACTGTTCTCTATTCTTTAGTAACTCAAACAGTTGATGGAGGTACAGGTAATGATTACTTGTACATTAACTATAGTAGTGCGATCGTTGAAATTACCTCAAGTTTCAACACTGCTACTAACGAAGGTTTAATTACTGCCGACACAAATCAAGTTAGTTACAAGAATATCGAACGGTTGGAGATCAAAGGTACGGTCTATGATGACAATATTGTAGGCGGTAATGGTGACAATAAACTCTATGGTAGTGCAGGTAATGATACCTTAAGTCTTAACCATTACGCACATGGTAATAACATCGTCAATGGTGGGGCGGGTGACGATTTTGTGTATGCAGATTTAAACTATGGCACTAACCTATTAGAAGGTGGCAATGGGAATGATTATCTATCCGCGATTTTAAACTACTCCTACGCCTACGGCGGAAGTAACACCCTAAATGGTGGTGCAGGTAATGACATTTTGAATGTTAGAAATTCCTATGGTAATAACATCCTGAATGGTGGCGCAGGTAACGATACCTTATACGCAGACTATACATCTGGTAGAAACATACTAGACGGTGGCGATGGTGATGATTACAGCACTTCCGTCTGTAATGAGGTACACTTTAAATTAAAGTATAAATATTTTTAAATGAAGTCATACTCTATCGATCTTCGAGAAAAAATAGTTGCAGCACATGTTCAGAAAAACATCTCAATCAGGAAAGTAGCTAA
>NZ_JBGTFY010000339.1:0-4794 GCF_041747015.1 Nostoc sp. | reverse complement strand
TTAGCTACTTTCCTGATTGAGATGTTTTTCTGAACATGTGCTGCAACTATTTTTTCTCGAAGATCGATAGAGTATGACTTCATTTAAAAATATTTATACTTTAATTTAAAGTGTACCTCATTACAGACGGAAGTGCTGTATGCTCATACATTAGCTTGTCAGCCTCTTCTATCAATTTTTCTAGTGAAATGTTCTCATTTAAGGCGCATTCTGCCACACCAAGACTTATAGATAGTTTATATGGGTAATTATTCTCTTGATTAAATCGATCAATATTTGTTTGTAATCGAGGATAAAATTCATCTGTATTCTTGGAGCAGATAGGAACTAATATTACAAACTCGTCTCCTCCTAGACGGGCAACAATATCCGAATCACGGAAGGTTTGCTTTAGTAATTGGGCTGTGTCAATGAGCATTCTGTCTCCTATCTCATGCCCTAGAGAGTCATTTATCTGTTTTAAACCATCTAAATCAACGAATAAAAGACAGCAGAATATTTCTGTACGTTGGACAATTTTGAATTGTTGATTTGCCAGCCAAAAAAAACCACGTCGATTATATAGTCCTGTCAACTCATCAGTTAGAGATAGCTCCCTTACCTCTGTTTCAGCCTTCAGACGTTGCTCAACTTCATACTCTAGGCGTTGATTTTGTTCAAGAAGTTGTTGATGTTGCTGTTTGATGAGTAGCTGGTTTCTGACGCGGATTAGTACTTCAAGTTCTTGAAAGGGCTTGGTGATATAGTCTTGTCCACCCAGTTCAAATGCCTGCACTTTATCATTGATTTGGTCAAGGGCACTAATAAAAATAATTGGAATTTGATCTGTTATTTTTGATGCTTTCAACTGTTGACAAACCTCATAGCCATTCATTTCAGGCATATTGATGTCAAGCAGAATCAGATCCGGCGGATGGCGATGAGCAGCTTGTAATGCCATTCTCCCGTTGAGAGATTTACGGATGATATAACCCTGCGACTCTAATATTTTGGCTAACAACCGGAGATTGTCGGCGGTATCGTCCACGATTAGGATATTCGTTTCCGAAGCGGATTTAAATAAATTAGCCATAGGGGGAAATGAGAAGAATTTTTAACCAACTACTAATTACTCCTTAACCCTTGTTCGTGCAGAAGGGTATTAGACCATATAGCATCTTCTGGTTTTAGGGGTGGTACTGGTTCTTTATTATAATCAATTGCTAAGTAATATCTTGCACGATTATATATACCATGCAATAAAGATTGCAAATCTACAATCGGTTCTGTATCTTCTGACTGTAACGGTAATGGAAATAGGGGAATCGTTTCTCTGATGCTAAAGCCGTATAATTTAGCTTGAGGACGTGTTTCACTTCTGCTAACAATAATTTGATAATCTGTTACAGGAACTTCCCCTAAAAGTGACATAGGTTTTCCACTTCTGAGTAAATCAATTTCGACTAAGTGAGAAAGACTAGCTAGAACTTGTTTACGTTTCAGTTCATACGCTTTTCTCCCTTCGCCTGGGCGTTTGTTTTTAGGAGATAAAACTTCGATAGATGTCACCACAAAACCTGTAGACACTTCTCGAATTTCTAAGTAATTTTCCGTAATGTGTTCAGGTAACGGGATCATCACCATGATACCTTCTGAGGTCACTGTTTGAGTAGCAGTTGATGAGTATTGCTGCGGTGATGTTTGTTGAGAAAAAATAGAAACATCAGGTATACCAACTAATACAGAATCTGAGTCATCACTTAAATAAGTACGTTGTTCAATTGCCACTCGATACTGTGGGGAAATATTTTCCTCAATAGCATCTGCGATCGCACTAATCAATCGATGATGTACCTCTGACCAAAACACCGGATTTTCTAAATAGGGATTCATTCCGGGAAATGGAGAATTCATAGTTTTACTATCCTGAAATGAGAGATTGGGATGATTCTAATTTACTGAGTTTGGGTGAGATTTGCGATCTGCGCTTTGCAGCAGCACTTCGCTATCGCCTCAAGCTGAAAGTTATCTACCAGATATTTCAGATCATTGGCGAGAACTTGCTCCTGCTTGGGGATTTGGGCGATGAGATTGTAGAGTTTGGCATCGTTGAGATCCAGAGCTGCATAATGCGCCTGAATAATGCGCCTGAATAATCCACTCTGGCGACATTACCTGTAAATCTTTGGCGGTTAGGGATTTCGGAAGTAAAGTTTGCTGGTCTAACCCCGGTAAAGCTTCTTCGCGGTAGCAGTAGCGGACTCCCAAGTAGTATGCAATCCGATCAAATAGGATTGCTTCTAGAAATGGTTTGGTGATGTGGTCGTTGCAGCCTGCCTGAATGCTAGTGGTGTAGTCTTCCTCAAAGGCATAGGCTGTCAGCGCAATAATCACCACGTCTTGACCTCCCTCCCTGACTCGAATTTGCCGGGTAGTTTCGTAGCCATCCATCACGGGCATTTGAATATCCATTAAAATCAGGTCGGGATGCCATTCTGACCACAGAGCGATCGCCTCTTTTCCGTTCTCGACTGCACACACCTCGAACCCAACTAATTCCAATAGCCTGACGAGCAACAGACGATTTTCTCTCAAGTCTTCCACCACCAGAATACGACGAGTGGGCTGTCCCGGTTCCAGACCGATAACAGTGCGAGTCGTTTCCGGCGCGATGATATCCCCTGCGCTTACCAGACTCAGTAAAACCTCACAAATAAAGGTTGACTTCTGATTCAGGATGCTTCGCGCTGTAATATCACCACCCATTAAACGGGCAAACTGACGGCTAATCGATAAGCCTAAGCCTGTACCTTGAACATGGCGACCTGGTTCTGTTTGCGTGAAGGCTTCAAACACAGTCTCGATATCAGACTGAGCAATACCACATCCAGTGTCTTCAACTTCTAGATGAAGAGTGATAATTGGTTGGGAATCATCGGTAGAAATTGAATCAAATGAGTTGACGCTGTACAATTTCTTGGTCAAAGCTTGGAATCGCAGTATGACACTGCCTCTTGTCGTAAATTTGATCGCATTGCTTAAGAGGTTGATTAGAATTTGGCGCAGTTTTGATTCGTCACCATATACATAGCGAGGAACACTACTATGCTGTTCTGTTCTCAGATCAATTCCTTTCTTTAAAGCTTTGAGGGCAACCATCTCTCTGATGGAGTAGATTAGCTGATGCAAATCGAAAGAGTTTTCCGTTAACTCTAACTGACCCGCTTCAATTTTGGACATTTCCAACACATCGTTGATCAGAGTTAGCAAGTGTTTTCCACTGCGGCTAATGATGCCTAAATCTTCTTGAAACTCAGATGGAATCTTCTCGTTGCGGTTCATCAACTGAGTAAATCCCAAAATGGCATTGAGGGGAGTCCGCAGTTCGTGGCTCATTTTAGCGAGGAACTGGCTTTTGGCACGGCTGGCGATCGCCGCTTGTTTTGCGGCTTGTTCTAGGGCTATCTGGGAAAACTCCAGCACTGCCAACATCAGCGTATTTCGCATCTCAGTAGCGGCTTCCAGTTCCGCAACCTCCCAAGGCAAGGAAGTTTCCTGCACGGTTTCCTTCCACATTGCAAAGGACTTCCGGGGAGACAATTGCATCTCTCCAATTTCGTTGATTGTGATCGCATCCTGGGGGTTGCCTGCCCAATTCACCGTCTGGATTTGCTCCGGTCGAAACCAGATAATGTGGTAAGACTTTTGTTTAGAATGGTTGAATAATATTGAAATTGCCAGGAGGCCGCTAGCTTGATCTGGGAATGCCTTCGCTTCTGGATATAAACGTGAGAGGGAATCAGTAGCAAACACTCGTTTCGCCTGATGTTGCACCAACCACGCCACAAGTTCCTGCACCTGGGTAGCCGATGGCGTTTGACCAACTAATGTCAGATAACCGTCAAGCAAAATCGCGGCTCCTTGAGCATGAACTAGATCCAGCAATTGAGAGGTATTTCTGATCAACACTTGCTCAATAAAATTGGACTCCTGCAATAACGTCTGTTGCAATTCATCCTGAATCACTTTCACGTGCGTTCGGTAAACATCCAATTCTCGTTCTTCCTGATGCACCAGTTCAATCGAGGCAAACTGTCCTAAAAGTTCACAGGCTTTGCGAGTTTCATAATCCACTAATTTAGGGCTGTAGTGGTGACAGGCAATTAATCCCCAAAGACCTTTGTCGGTGATCAACGAAATTGTCATCGACCCAGCAACCCCCATATTCTGTAAGTATTCAATGTGACATGGATACACTCCTCGTAACAGAGAATCACTCAGATCAAGGGGTGTATTCGTCAGAGGATGGTTGGTGGGAATCAGGCAGACAGGGGTGTGATTGATATCGGGAATGAATCGCATCCAGTTGCGGCAAAACAACTTGCGGGCTGGTGCGGCAATATCTACGGCCAAATAGTGCAGTCCCAAGTAGCTTTCTAGATGGCTCTGTTTATCCTCCGCAATCACCACACCACTGTCGTCTGCCTCAAAGCGGTAGATCATCACCCGATCAAACCCAATCATTGTTTTCACCTCTCTGGCAAGGGTTTTAGCCAAACTCTTCAGGTTAGTAGCATTACGAAAATTGGCGATCACGGCTTGCAGGCGATGATAGAACTGGATTAAATCGGTGCTTCTGAGCGATCGCACAGGTTCTAGTTCCAGAATCAACCCATCTATACTTTTGCAGAAATTGACCCAGAAATTAAATTCCTGAGCTAAGTATCAAAAAGTTGCAACTGGTGGTCTAGGCGGCTAAACGAAGAATTTGATCTAGCTCACGTGAGCGTGGCGTCAAGTCCCCTTCAGGAGCGG
>NZ_JBGTFY010000338.1:0-4141 GCF_041747015.1 Nostoc sp. | reverse complement strand
TCAGTTACCACACTCAAAAACTCAATCATTATTCAAATTACTACAAAAGGGGGATGAAGGGACTGCCGACGGCAGCCCCTTCATCCCCCCCTTTGAAATGATTATCATTATTGTTGATGGAATAGTTTATTTTCTGGAAGTCCCTTAAGTAAAGCCGCAGGAATTGGCCCAGTATTAGCACGGTGGGAGAAATTTCGGTTTAATCCATTTCCCAGTCAAAAGGAATTAGAAGCGATCGCACACTATCCTGAACAACTTACACTCGGTACTTGACAAAACACCCTTAGTAATGTTTTTTCCTGGTTCATACGACGGAAATGAACTACGCTTGTTTAATACATTTAAGGACGATAACTATTATCGAGCTTTTCCTCTAGTACCCCGTAAGTAACCTCTACCAAGTATTTACCACATTGCTTAAAGTATATACAGGCACTACCATTTTTCAATAGACTTTTGAATACAGCGCTTCCGGCTATTATGCAATACAATTTTCCTTTTGCCCCTCTCCTGTCATAGCTTTCAGCTTTGAGGATGTACCTCATAGCCGCCGGAAGTGCTGTAATAACTACTATGAAAATTTCTGGACTCTTCCAAAAAGATATTTACCGTAATATTAATGGTGTAATTAAAGTCGGACAACAAGATATAGATAACGTTCGCCAAGAACTGGAAGAGTATGTTGTCACCAAGGAATTAGACAAGCATTTTCGTACTTTTTTTGAACGTTATACTGAAGCTTTAAACAACCCGACAGATAAGATGGGGGTTTGGATTTCGGGCTTTTTTGGTTCGGGTAAGTCCCATTTTCTGAAGATTTTATCCTATTTGCTTGCGAATCAACAAATGGGAAATAAGCGGGCGTTAGATTATTTTGATGATGTTCGCATTCCCGATGCGATGTTGCGTGCAAGTATTGCCCAAGCTGCGAATAATTCCTGCGATGTAATTTTATTCAATATTGACTCGAAAGCGGAAGCTAGTAGCAAGAATGATAAGGAAAGTATCGTTAAAGTTTTCCAGAAAGTATTTGATGAATATTTGGGGTATTTTGGTACAGTGCCAGCAATTGCCGAATTTGAACGTCAATTGGATAAGCAGGGCAAGTATGAGGCTTTTCAACAAGCTTTTTTAGCAGAAAATGGGTTGGAATGGAAAGAAAATCGGGATGCTTGGGGTTTTTATCAAGATGCCATAATTACGGCTTTGCAAACTAGCACCGGGATGAGCGCAGAAGCTGCAAGTAAATTATTAGAGTTTAACGAACAAAGCTATAGTTTGAGTGTAGATAGATTTTCCACGCAAGTTAAAGAGCATTTGAACAAAAAAGGTAAACAACATCGTCTAATTTTTATGGTTGATGAAGTCGGGCAATATATTGGTGAAAATCCCGATTTAATGCTGAATATGCAACCTGTAGTAGAGGAGTTAGGTATTCAATGTCAAGGGAAAGCTTGGGTAGTAGTGACATCCCAAGAAGCGATGGATGAAGTTACCCAAAATCGGATTCGGGGGCGAGATTTTTCTAAAATTATTGGTCGTTTTTACCGTCCTCTAAGTCTTTCTTCTGCAAATACTGATGAGGTAATTAAATTACGATTACTGGCGAAAAATGATGCAGCCCGAGGAGATTTAGATATTTTATATAATCAAAAATTTGCAATTCTGAAAAATCAAATTAATTTTAGCCAGGATAGTGCAGAATTGCCCGGATATCGCAACGCCGAAGATTTTATTGCTTCTTATCCGTTTATTCCCTATCAATTCAATTTATTGCAGAAAGTGTTTACTCAAATTCGGGTTATGGGTTCTGCGGGTAAACATTTAGCATCGGGAGAACGTTCATTATTAGATGCGTTTCAAGTTGCTTCTAAAGAAATATCGAACTCATCTCTTGGTGTCTTGGTTCCCTTCCACACATTTTATATGGCAGTAGAAGGATTTTTAGATAGTGTTATCAGTCAGGTAATTGTCCAAGGTGAGGAAAACTCTCAACTGCAAAAGCCGTTTGATATTAACTTGTTGAAAACGCTATTTCTGATTAAGTACGTTAAAGAAATTCGGGCAAATGTTGATAATTTAATTACTTTAAGTATTAGTAATATTGACCAAGATAGATTGATATTAAAGCAAGATGTAGAAAAATCATTAGAACGATTGGAAAAGCAAACTTTAATTCAGCGCAATGGTGATATATATGAATTTTTGACCTACGAGGAGCAAGATGTTGGACGAGAAATTAAAAATACACAATTTGAGCCTAATAAAGTAACTAGTGAATTGCAAAAGCTTATTTGGGATGCAATTTTTACTGATAAACTTTTTCGTAAGGATTCGCGTCATCAATATCAATTCAACCGAAAACTTGATGAACAACTAAGTACGTCAAAAAGTGATATTACACTTCATATTATTACACCATACGCGGAAGCCTACGGAGCTATGCAGGATGATAATTACTGTATGGTGTCTACGGTAAGTGGTGATGAGGTGTTGGTAAGATTACCCGATGACAAGCATTTAGTAGATGAATTAAATACTTTAATTAAAACTACTGAATATTTGCGTTTAAAAAATAGGAGTAATTTAACTCCTAGTATTCAAAGTATTTTAAGGTCTAGGGGAGATGAAAATACTAAACGACGTGAAGCAATTCAAGCAAAGTTAAAAGATTTAATTGCTCGTGCTACTGTTTTTGCTTGTGGTAGCAAGGTGGAAATTAGCAATCGTGACAGTAAGAATGTATGGCTGATTTAGAAAAAGCATCCCAGTGGAAAAGAGATTTGTTAAAACAAAATTCATAACTGATTAAACCAAGCATCCAAATCAGCCATACTGGTAAAATCAAGCAATGCTTCACCCAGGTTTTCCAACTGTTCCAGGGGGAGAGATTCAACTTGTTGATGCACCTCTTGGGGTAATTCTCCCACTCTTCTAGCTAATAAACGCAAAACCAGAGATTTTTCCCCTTCTTCTCTGATTTCTCGATAAACCCGTGTTTCTTTGAGTGTAATTCCTAACATCTCCTCTACCTCCCGTTGGCTCTTATTTTCAAACTTGTAAACCATTATTGTCGTCAATAACTCTATTATGGCGCTATTTTCTGTTTGAGGTGCTTCCTGCTGACTTCTGGAGAGCAAATACCTCGCTTCTTCGGTTGCTTGCTCATCTTCAATTGTAGTTAACACCATTAACGCTACCCATAAGGGTAAAGAGCGAATATTCCCCAATTCATCTAAATATATGCGATTTACCTGGGGGCTGTTAAGCTGACTGAGATAAGGACGAATATCACTTTGCTCAAGATTACGGGATGGGTAAATTATGACTATTTGCAGATTACTAAATCTATCCCGATTACGGTAGAAATATAACCAAGATTCGGCAAATACCCTTTCATAGAGTCTTTCATCCTTTTGAAACTGTACCTCGCAGAAATACACAACACCGGAATTTTGACTTTCTGGAGGTAAAAATACGCCATCGATTTCAAATTTTGGTTCTTTAACTGCTACGGAATCAAATCTATATTCGTCTGCATTTGCTGGCGGATTTGTCAATAACTCAAATAGTAAAGTTGGCGATTGTTGAAATAGTTTATAGAAAATTGTATCTCGACGCATGAAGGATTTTATCGGAAGATTGCACCTTCTCGATTTTAAGCCGGAAGTGTATTAGTGTGAGGAAGTGCAAAAAAAGACTCGGAAATAGGCGATCGATATGGTAAAAGAAGGAAGTGACGCTCAAAACCATCGCCAAAGAAGGAGGGAATAAACGAGAGTGAATACTGCTCGTATCCAAAATACCTTAGAAAACCTATTTCAAGATTCAGCCCGTTGGTTGCACTCAGGACGACGGGTAGTGTTTTGGTATGATGGCGATGAACAATTTACTAGTACAGTACGGCGGAAATAAGCAGACCATTAAATAGCCAAAACTTTGCCCTTGTATGTCCACTTAAAAGGTTTAGCCATTGTTTGATTAAAGTAGTCGATAAACTTGAGGATTCGATTTTTCAAATCATCCTGACTAACGAAACTAGCTCTTCTGAGTAACTTGCGAACCAAAATACTGAACCAAATCTCAATTTGATTAAGCCATGAAGAATGTTTAGGCGTGTAATGAAACACAATTCGGTGTG
>NZ_JBGTFY010000337.1:0-15882 GCF_041747015.1 Nostoc sp. | reverse complement strand
TAAGTGTGAAACAACCTAGTTATGTAAAAAAAATAACTAGTCCGACGCGTTAGTGAACTAGTTTTTAAAGAAATCCTCTTCTCATGCCATGAGTATTATTACTCATCCACAAATAGTAAAAACTGCAAAAGTATAGTAACTTTAAAAACATACGGTATAGCTATCAATACTCCACCTGCCAGAAGCGTTACTATACTAAGGAAAGCAGCCATCACGATACTAAAAATACCTATTAGTACTTTTTGTATAAGCTTCTGTCCAGCAAGTGTATTTTGAAAGTTACTCCTGGTTACAATATTCTCTATATATTGATTATTACGAATGTCTTGTTGATAAAATTTCACGTATAAAACTGCGATGAGAAGGAGTCAGAAGACAGAATTCAGAATACCCCATGCCTGTTCGCGCAGCGTCTCCCCTTCTCCCAAAGGGAGAGGCTAGCGCCTGCCGTAGGATGCCCGTTCGCGTAGCGTCTCCTTTAGGAGAAGGGCTGTAGGGAGAAGTCAGGGGTTTCAATAAGGAAAGAATTTTTTCTTCTCCACGATTAAAATCGCTTGCTCTAAACCTTGATTCTTCATCCAGTCGCACAGTATCCATTCTGGATTCTGGCTCCTGAATTCTGAATTCTTCTTGGTAAATTAATTACAGGTGCAATGCAAGAATTTACACATTATTTCACATATTACTTTTTCCTCTCCCCAACTTGGTATGTTTCTTAAATCCATAGGATTCGTGGCAATTAAATCTATAAATTCACTATTGGCTCCAGTGAGCAAGCTCAAATCATTTATATTTAAGTCTGTCGCATCCAAAAATTCTTTAACTCGCAGCGTAGTTGGAGGTAATTCTGCTTTCTTTGTGTCTTGCAAATCTTCTAAGTTGCAATTTAAAGCTACACTGATTTTGCTGAGATTAGTATGAAATGGCTCTTGTGTTAATTTTTTCTTCTCAATAGGTTGTGAACTATAGAAACAAATAATAGGAAAATCAACTTGAGACTGGTTTGCCAACTCTTTAAGGGATATTTGTTTGTCTTGAGCTAGTTCAGCAATCTTGAGTCTTATGGCTTCCCTTTTTTCTTTAGGCTTTACTAGTTCTACCATCTCTACATCTAACGCTTTAGCAATTTTTTTCAAATCCTCTATTTTTTCTGTAATATTAAATTCTTGATTTTCATTGGCATATTTCTGAATATCATCTGGAGAAATACCAGAAGCTGTACTCAGTAAATCAACAGCCATATCCTTGGCTTTGACAGGATCTAACATTTGAAATACTTGAGCAACACCAGGCTCTGTGACAGACCAATTTAGGGCGATCGCAATTTTTTTAAAATCATCAGATGTTTGTGTTGCATAAGTCCGAATAGCTTCTTCAGAAACTCCTGAAGTCACACTAAGTAGATGGTAAACATTTTCTTGTGCTAGTTCTCTAATCCGAAGTTTAACCATTGATGTTAATAAAATTATGATTTTTTTAAGATAAGACTTGCTACTTAAGTTAAAAATATACAAATAAAAGTAAAAAGCATCTCAATAGTTAAGAATAATTTTATTATTTTGTTACGTATATTAACTTACAGGGTACATTAAGCGATCGCTCACCATAATCCTTTAGAGACGCGATACATTTATCGTATTTATATACCACGTCTCTCAGTCTAATTACAGATTAGCTGCATTGATCACTCCATAACCCCATTTATCATCAAATGTTCCAGTAGCTTTTTCGGGAATTGCGCTATTTTTACGTAGCAAGTCTTTCACAGCAGCCGGATCAAGTTGGGGATCACGCTGCAACAGCAGTGCTACTAACCCACTAACAAAGGGTGTCGCCATACTCGTACCCGCCTGTACCACAAACTTGGAATTAATCATCGATGAGCGGTCAAAATTTGCATCGGCGGAAAGCGTGGAAATAATCATCGCTCCTGGTGCTGCTACATCCGGCTTCTGTCCATCATTGCGTAGAGGACCTTCACTACTGAATTCTGAAATAGTATGCAATTCTAAGCCCATTTCTCGCACTTGGTGATCAATATCTATGTACGTGGCTTTAGTAGTATAGGCAGCAACTGTAATTGCACTGCTAGCGGCTCCTGGCGAACCAATTTTTACCGCGTCTTTAACACTTTTACCGGTGAAAAACACTGAAGAAGTGTCATCTAGTGTCCACACATCTAAACGTATGTCAGTTGAGGAAGTGTTGCGGACTCGCAGCTGCCAAATACCTCCCATTACTTGCGAGGGGCCGTTACCGCGTATCTGCACAAAGAAATTATGGTCGCCGTTGGCTTTATCTGGGCCTGGTGTTACTAATTGGACTCGTGCATCCGGTAACTGGTGATCCTGTGCGGGATTACCCTCAGCAATAATTTTTTGGAAGGGGGTGACAAAACCATTAGGACTCCGCAGCGACACCTCCAATTCACCGTCTTTAGAATACCAACCGTTTAACCAAACTATGCCCACTTGATTCAAAGGAACATTAAAACGCATACCACGAGTGCGTCCACTAGGTATTACTGCTTGACCATGAATGTTATAATTTCCTTCGTTACCCGCAGCACAGCAGACAATTCTTCCAGGGCCAGTTTCGGCGTCAATTACCTTTGATAGAGAATCGCTACCATCATGAGCATCAGCGTGTCCACCCAAGCTGAGATTCACCACTGCTGGATGTCCTAACTCTCTAGCAATTCGGAAAATGTAGCGGACGCCATCGGCAACATGGGCATCCTGTAAATCTGACCTGACGATAACTAATTCCGCTTCTGGTGCGACACCGCCATAGGTAGCATCGGCACCGGCAGCAATTCCAGCAACGTGAGTACCATGACCGCTAGTATCCTGAGAAATTATCAATTGCGCTCCCGTAAATTCAGCCCCATAACCGCCCTCTGTCACTCCTGGTCCTGGTAGTGTTTGATCCCAAATGTGTAAAATTCGTCCAGCAAATGCGGGGTGTTTTGGATCAATGCCACTGTCTATAATACCGATGATTACTTCTTTACCAGTCAGTCCAGTTTGGTTCTTGAACTCTGGTAGTTTGACTGTTTCCAGTGCAGTGTCCATCCTCAAATGAAGTTTGCGTGATGGCTTAATCCGCTGAATAACATCTTCTTCAGATAAGATATCTAAACTATCTAATGGTAAGAAAGCCGTCCTCACACTCCCTGAGTTTTGGTTGACTTCAATATTATATTGTGATAAATAACTTAAGTCTGCATTAGAGTCGCAATAGATAAAAACTACGCTCTTAGTTGGCTTTACCGGGCTTTTGTGGGCAATGATCCCAAGCGATCGCCTGTGTGTAACTAAAGCTTGCTCTCCTTCATTTTGATAGTCTTGAAAAGCCAAAAGTAGTCCGGGAGAAAGTTTTTCGCGCCTCATTTTTACCTCAAACTTTATTTATTGGCTGAAAGCAAAATAGTAATTTTACCAGGATAAGTCGCTTTAGCATTAATGCAAGCGGGAGTGGTTCCCGTTCAAGCGGGAGCGGTTCCCGTTCAAGCTGGAGCGGTTCCCGTTCAAGTGGGAGCGGTTCCCGTTCAAGTAGGAGCGGTTTCCGTTCAAGCGGGAGCGGTTTCCGTTCAAGTAGGAGCGGTTCCCGTTCAAGCTTTTATCAAAATTAAACATACTATTTATATAAACACCAACATTTAGTAGTTAAATTCCGAGAAATTACTGCTATGGCTGGAAAACTTTATTAAAAAAATTGTGAGTTCTGCTGAACCGGAATGCAGTTCAATTAAGGCAAGCTAGCTATAGAACCATCTTAAAGGAGTAAATCTATGTCTCGGAGAAAACGTACCTCCCGTATTCTCGAAAAAGCTGAGTTAAGATCCACTGGACTTAAATCGATTGTTCCAAACATCAAATTTAATGATGATTGTAGTATTGAAAAACTCCTGGAATCAATTGATCAGTTACGTACAAAAATTAATGTTTATAATACTGCTCTGTCTGTGATTGACTCTTCTAAAACTGAGATTGAAGAAATGGAGAAAAACTTAAGCAGTCTTTCAGAGAAAATGCTAATGGTGGTTGCTATCAAGTACGGCAAAAACAGCCGTGAATATGAGATGGGTGGCGGTGTTCGCAATAGCGAACGTATTCGCAAAATCAGGTCAAGCCGTTTAAAAGCTAGTGCAGCGCAAGCATTAGATCAAAATGCTAAGTAGAGCGGCGTGAATAATTTAAGGTTTGTAGTAAGGACTTTAGTCCTAATTTGAGCGCTGTTCGCATTGGCGTAGCCTCTCGTAGAGAAGCGTTCCCGCAGGGTAGCCCTCTCTACGAACTCATCTCAAGATTTTTTACATTACTTAATCTACTTTGATTTATTCTCACCTACTTACTTAAAACCGTTTAGTACCACTGGGGATAATTCATAATTCATAATTTGCAACATAGTAATTGTGACTGCAATTGTGCAAGTTATAATTCTGCAAAGTGCAATTGATACAGCACAGGAGAGTTTGAAGTGGGTCAATTACTGAAGAATAAGGTTGCTTTGGTGACGGGTGCAAGTCGTGGAATTGGTAAAGCGATCGCACTACGGCTGGCTGAAGATGGAGCATTCGTTGCCGTTCACTATGGGCGGAATGCTGATGCTGCTAACACCGTTGTCCAAGAGATTAAAGCCAATGGCGGAGACGCTTTCTCAGTCCAGGCAGAGTTAGGCACGCTGGCAAATGTCTATGCGCTCTACGAAGCACTGGACGCTGCACTAAACCAGCAAACCGGCACGAATCAGTTTGACATCCTGGTTAACAATGCTGGCATTGCTCCCAGGGCAACTATTGAGGAAACGACTGAGGCAATATTCGACGAACTGATTGCAGTCAATGTAAAAGCGCCATTCTTCTTGATTCAGCAGGCACTTCCCCGACTGCGAGACGGTGGACGGATTATCAACCTCTCCTCGGCAGTGACACGCATTGCCTTTCCTGATGTGACTGCCTATAGTCTTACTAAAGGAGCCATCAACACCCTCACTCTTATACTCGCTAAACAGCTTGGCGCACGCAACATCACGGTTAATTCCCTCGCTCCCGGCATTATTGACACGGAGATGAATACAGACATACTTGCGGACGAAGCCTCACAGAAATTTGCAGCTAGTCTATCGGCACTGGGTCGAATCGGGCAACCCAGCGATATTGCAGATGCGGCTGCCTTCCTCGCTTCATCTGATAGTCGTTGGGTGACGGGTCAATACCTTGATCTTAGTGGCGGGTCGCATCTTTAGCGGCTAGCGACCTGCAAAAGTATTGATCTCCTCTAATGACTACTGACAAACAACAGATTTTCTATCATAAGTAAGATCCATAAAGAAGCTAGTATTTGCAACGATCGCTTCTAAAGCCACTAAGAATCATTCATGCAAATTCAAACACCAGACTGGGTGAAGCACGCTGTTTTCTACCAAATATTTCCAGATCGTTTTGCTAGAAGCAAACAGCCACACAAACGGCTGTTGCGTGAAGCTCGTTGGGAAGATTGGGACGCTATGCCAACTCTCCAAGGTTATAAAGGCGGCGACTTATGGGGGATCATGGAGAGTTTAGACTACATCCAGGATCTAGGGATTAATGCGATTTACTTCACACCGATTTTTCAATCCGCTAGTAATCACCGCTATCATACCCACGATTATTACCAAGTTGACCCGATGCTGGGGGGTAACGAGGCTTTTAAGGAATTGCTCGATGCAGCCCATGAACGGAATATCAAAGTTGTTCTAGATGGGGTGTTTAACCATTCCAGTCGGGGCTTTTTCTTTTTCCATGACGTTCTAGAAAATGGTCCTCATTCGCCTTGGGTAAATTGGTTCAAAATAGAAGGCTGGCCTCTTTCACCTTACAATGGGGAATTTCCTGCCAACTATGTAGGTTGGGGTGGAAATCGGGCATTGCCAGAATTTAACCACGACAATCCAGAAGTCCGAGAATACATTATGGAAATTGCCGAATATTGGATTAAATTCGGCATCGATGGTTGGCGATTGGATGTACCATTTGAAATAAAAACTCCTGGCTTTTGGCAGGAATTTCGCGATCGCGTTAAGGCAGTCAATCCTGAAGCTTACATTGTGGGCGAAGTCTGGGGAGATTCCCGCGAGTGGTTGGATGGAACGCAATTTGACGGCGTGATGAATTATCTCTTTACTGGGCCGACAATTGCCTTTGCGGCTGGCGATCGCGTAGTCTTAGAACAAGTCCAAAGCCGTGACTATCAACCTTACCCACCCTTATTTGCTGCCGACTACGCTACCAAAATCCAACAAATACTAAAACTTTACCCTTGGGAAATTCAGCTAACTCAACTCAATTTGCTCGCAAGTCACGATACAGCCCGATTGATGACCATTGCAGGCGGCGATATCGGTAGTATAGAATTGTCAACTCTACTGCTCCTCACCTTTCCCGGTGCGCCCAGCATCTACTATGGTGATGAAGTTGGTTTACCTGGTGCAATAGATCCAGACTCACGTCGTGGCTTTCCTTTAGAGAGTAACTGGGATCAAGAAATTTTCAATACTCACCGTCAATTAATTACCCTGCGCCACACTTACCCAGCATTGCGTACAGGTGATTACCAAGTCCTCCATGCTCAAGGACAACTTTATATCTTTGCGCGAACTTTGGGCACAGAGGAATTGATAATTGCCGTCAACGCTGGCACAAGTTCGGCAACAGCCAATGCAGATGTCGTCAGTTTACGTACTCAACCCAATAAGCTGTTATATGGCACTGCTGAAGTTGAGTGGAATGGTGAAGGAGAAACTCAGCAGTTGTCATTAACTATTCCTCCACGCAGTGGTTGCATTCTGGGAGTAGGGAGTGGAAAGTAGGAAAACAAGGGAGAGGAGGCAATACGGTTTGATAAGACTTGATCCCCCTTGCCCCCCTTTTTAAGGGGGGCAAAGGATGGCTCTATTTCCCCCTTTTTAAGGGGGGTCCAGTCCGCCCTTGCGGTTTCCCGACTTGTACCCCTTCGGGGAAGCAAGCTACGCGCAGCGTCTCCGGTAAGGAGAAGGATCTGGCGTGGACTAAGGGGGATCTTTAAGGACTGTGCAACCAAACCGTATTGGGAGATAAGGGAAAAGGAAAATAACCAATGCCCAATACCTTATTTTCCCGCCACCATTGCAGGCATTAACACCGCATCGATAATATGGATCACGCCATTGTCTGCCAGAATATCTGTTTTGACGACATTGGCGTTATTCACCTTAATTTTGCCGTCAGCAGATTCAATGGCTACAATTGACCCTTCAATCGTCTCTGCTTCATTAATCTGTACCAAGTCATCAGACCTGACATCGCCACTAGCGATATGATATGCCACAATTTTCTTGAGCTTGGGGATGTCTTGTAGTAGCGCATCTAAAGTTCCCTCTGGCAAATTGGCAAAGGCTTCGTCAGTCGGGGCAAATAGTGTGAAAGAACCAGGACTTTTGAGAATTTCTATGAGATTTGCAGCTTTAGCAGCCTTCACCAGATTATTGAAGTTTCCCGCGTTGACAGCAGTTTCCAAAAGGTCAGCCATAAGGGTATGTGACTTTAGTCAGGTAATATTATAAGTAACTTATAGTGATTAAAATGCTTTCAACCTCTATCAAGAGAGAGGTTGCTGGCAATGAAATACACAGCAGCAGATTTATCAGTACTGCTACACTAGGAAATGACCCCAAGATGCACTGATTATGCTAAAGCGTTCTAAGTTCGAAACAACTCAGTCTCAGATTATGCACCGTTCTGAGGAGCTGATTGGTGCAGCCTCAAATCGTTACCGCATTACGGTTCAGGTGGCAAATCGGGCAAAACGTCGGCGTTATGAAGACTTTGAAAGTAACGAAGATGTGATGATGAAGCCAGTGTTAAGGGCAATTATCGAAATGTCCGATGAATTGACTCAGCCAGAGATTATTGGTGAAATTTAAAATAAAGGTTTTAAGAAGGTAGGATGAGCAAAAATTTATCGTTCATTCAATCCCTACTCAAGCCCTGGCAAACACTCACTGCCTTGATGGTAGTGAGTGTAATTGTTTTGGGTTCAGGGGCTGATAAACCAATAGATACAAATTTATTTACGATCCAAAGAGCGATCGCAGCGCCAATGCCTCAGGTATATGCTCAAAGAACAACCCCTGGCGATGTTTGGCAACTAGTTTATCAGCAATTACCAGATTTACCACGGGTAAATAAGTATATCAGCAAAGAAAATGGCAAAGTTGCCGAAAACAACACCCTGGTAAATCGCCTGATTAGATATCACGTTTATACCAAAGGGCGCGCCCCAATTTATCGCTTGGATTGGAAGCTGACTTTAGCTGATTATCTGGGTGCGAATGAAATTATGTATGATACTACCTATCCAGGGAATGATACACTACGGGAAAATCCTCTGAAAAGTGATCGAGATGCGATCGCCCGTCTCACCCGCAACCAGCGAAACGACTTAGTGCAAGTGTTAGTAAATATATTTAATCCTACTTCCCAAAATACCTCATCACCTGACCCCAACACTACAGACACTCCGACTACATTCACCACGCCACAGCCACCCCAGCGAGGAGGTGCTGAATTACTCAAGTAATAGTCTCTTTTTATGGAACGTGTTGTCAAAAGCGGATCTGGCTGGCGTATTGGCTGGAATCCCGATGTACTTGAATTTAAAGGTTTAGTCGGTACAGATGATTGGGCAATTGAGTTAACCGAAGCCGAGTTGAATGATTTTTGCCGTCTTTTAGCACAACTAGCAGACACCATGAAGCAACTCGCAACTGAATTGATGGAAGAGGAAAAAATTGCTTGTGAAGCTGAAAGCGATTTATTATGGATGGAGGTGGAAGGCTATCCTCATGCTTACAGTCTGCGCTTGATCTTAAATACAGGACGATGTGTAGAAGGTCAGTGGAATGCTTCTGCTGTTCCAGATTTACTGCAAGCTGCGGCAATGCTCAAAGTTTTTTAAATTTGCCTCTTGACTTTAATAGAGTTTTGCAATAGAATTGGGGTTCTGACCGGGGCGTAGCGCAGCTTGGTAGCGCGCCACTTTGGGGTAGTGGAGGTCGTGGGTTCGAATCCCGCCGCTCCGATTGATGATAAGCTATGCCTGCTAGTCTCTTCAAAAGATTTGCAGGCTTTCTAGTCGAGATATTTCGCTAGCCTCTACCAACTCACATCTTGCACCAAGCCCAAACGACTGGAAGTCGCACGCCAGGTGCTTCAAGTCGGGCATTGCCCGCCCAACGCACTGGCTCGGCTATACAAACAAAGTCCGCCTGCGCGGACTAAGGGAAATCAAGGGTTTTGAAGCCTGGGTCGGCAGGCTTTGTTCTGGTAGCCGCGATTTTAATCGTTAGGTGCAAGATGTGAGCCAATCGTGGCGAATCGAGGGTTGAAATTTAAACGCAAAGGGGAGGCAGCGCGGTCTTCTCCCAAAGGGAGAGGCTAGCGCCTTCGCGGAGCGTCTCGTAGAGAAGGGGGTTTCCCCCATGAGTGACTGTCGGCGCAAAGAATTTGCTAGGAATTAATAAAACTATCTGGTGGGTGTCAGGAGATTTTGCTGATAAAAGAACGCTATCGGTTACTCAAGCTGACTGGTGAAGGGGAATTGTGCAAAACCTTCCTCGCTGTAGATGAGGGAGAGTTTCCCCCAGTTCCTTGTGTAGTACAACAATTCTCGCTGCAAAACGAATCACTTAAAGCCTGTCAGCAAAAAGCCCAAGAGCTAGAACAATTAGCCAAGCATCCCCAGATTTGCACTTTACTAGCACATTTCCAGGAAGATGGATACTTTTATTGGGTGCAGGAGTTTATTGCAGGTACAAATTTAGCTCAGGTGGTTGAGGAAGAAGGCGCTTTTAATGAAACTCAAATTTGGCAACTTTTAGCAGATTTGTTGCCAGTTTTGCAGTTTATTAGCGATCGCAATATTATCCACCGCGATATTAAACCCCAAAATATCATCCGTAGATCCCCAATTACCAAGATAGGGGATTTAGTCATAATCGATTTTACCACGGCGAAAATCGTCACAGAAACCGATTGGCTAACAGATGAAACCAACATTGGTAGTCCAGAATATGCTGCACCAGAACAAACGAGGGGAAAAGCCGTTTTTGCTAGTGACCTTTACAGTCTGGGTGTAACTTGCATTTACCTACTTACCCAGATTCCTCCCTTTGATTTATTTGATATTGCTAATGATTGCTGGGCTTGGCGACAATATATTACCACTAAAGTAAGCGATGTCTGGCGACAAGACGCAAGGCGTCTACGCCTAGCGCTAATCCTCGACAAGTTGCTGCAAAATGCTATCAGCCGCCGCTTTCAATCAGCTGATGAAGTTATGCAAGCTATGGGTATCGAATGTAAAACTCAAAATTTTAAAATCCCAAATCCCCTGTGGCAATGCTTGCATACCCTAACTGGACATTCCGGTGTATTGAGTAGTGTGAATGCCATTGCCGTTAGCCCTGACGGTAACACTTTAGCCAGTGGTGGGGATGACAAAAACATTAAATTGTGGGATTTAAACACCAAAAAATTCCTAGCTAACTTATCAGGACATTCCCAACCTGTAACATCAGTCGCCTTCAGTCCAAATGGTCAAATTCTGGCAACTGCTAGCGACGATAAAACTATCAAACTGTGGCAGCTTGAGACATTAGAAGAAATCTGCACCCTCTTGGGACACTCACATACTGTAAAATCAGTAGCTTTCAGTCCAGATGGGCAGATTCTCGCTAGTGGTAGTTGGGATAAGACAATCAAACTCTGGGATGTAAATACTGGCGCAGAAATTTGCACCATAATTGGACACCAATTACAGGTAAATTCAGTCGCATTTAGTCCCCAAGGACAGATTCTAGCCAGCGCTAGTTATGACAGAACAATTCGCCTGTGGCAAATACCTGCATTTGCAGATTTGCATAGAGAATTTAAAAACCGCCCATGCTATAGCTTGTTAAGCACCCTTTCAGGTCATGCATGGGCGGTTTTGACAGTCGCTTTTAGTCCTGATGGTCAAATTTTGGCGACGGGTAGTGATGATAACACTATTAAATTGTGGGAGGTAAACACTGGTCAGTTAATTTACACACTTGTAAGCCATTCCTGGTCTGTGGTGGCTGTGGCTTTTTCTGCCGATGGCGAAACCCTCCTGAGTGCAAGTTGCGACAAAACAGTTAAACTCTGGAGGGTAAGCACAGCAGAAGAGATTGTTACTCTCTCTGGTCATGTAGACTCAGTATCTACCGTTGCTGTGAGCCAAGTTACACAATTAATTGCAAGTGGCAGCAAGGACAAGACTATCAAACTGTGGCAGCTTGTAGAACAGCGCGTAGGCTTAGCCCGTCGTAGACATCGCTAATTTTGTAATATCAAGCGCTACCCGTGAAGGCAACTTCTGGAAATTTCAATTGAGCTTCCGCCATCGGGCGGTTTCTGCCTTCCTCTTGCCAGTAGTTAATTACTTCTGTCGCTTTGTTAAGCAACTCGACACGATCCAAGTCGGCAATCCAATGTTTGGCTTCGAGTTCCTTCTTTAACTCTTCCCAGGCATCATTTCTGGGCCAGAAAAAGTACTTCGTTAAAGGACTGGTGCCTTTGCCGACAATTTGATCGACTGCTAGAGCAACGTTCTCGTCTAACCACAAAATTTTCAAAATAAACTTGGTCAATCACACCTCCGGGAATTTCCGGGCATTACTTAATTATGATAGCGATCGCTTATTCTAACGCAATACCTTACCAAATGACTAAACAGTAATTGAGAATGTACTACCATAAGGTACAGTCGGCGCTAACTAAAGATGCTTATGACTGCCCAACGGCCGCAATCTCAAATGTTATCTGGTTCAGATTTGTATCAGCAAGACTTTTACCTGTGGGTTCAAACCACGGCAGAACTGCTCAAGCAAGGTCGGCTTACAGAACTGGACTTAGAGAATTTGATTGATGAAATTGAAACAATGGGCAGAAGTGAAAAGAAAGCACTGAGAAGCGATTTGGAAGTGGTGCTGAGGCATCTGTTGAAGTATAAATATCAGTCCGAGAAGCGCTCTGGTAGTTGGCGAGCAACAATTCGGGAGCATCGCAAACGCCTTAGACAAGCTCTAGAAGAAAGTCCTAGCCTCAAACCCTATTTATATGAAGTTTTCGGGCTGTGTTATGGCGATGCTAGACTCTTGGCTGCTGATGAAACTGAATTGGATGTAGTTATCTTTCCTGAAGAATCTCCTTTCACGCCAGAGCAAGCCCTTGACCCTGATTTTTTACCAGAGTCAATCATAATTCATAATTCGTAATGACGCTCGATAGCGTTCGCACAGCGTCTCGTAGAGAAGCGTTAGCGACGTAGGAGCGTCTGACTCGCTAACGCTGCGCTAACGTAATTCGTAATTGCTATACTGCAAGGGTTTTAGCCATTTCAACTGGGTGGCTTATTTTTGCCGTTGTGAACTACCATAAAGTTTAGTCGGCGCTAACTACAGATGCTTATGACTGCCCAACTGCCACAATCTCAAACGCCCCAATCTCAAACGACAGCTGGTTCAGATTTGTATGAGCAAGACTTTTATCTGTGGATTCAAACCACAGCAGAACTACTCAAGCAAAAGAATTTCACACAACTGGACTTAGACAACCTGATTGATGAAATTGAAACAATGGGCAGAAGTGAAAAGCGGGCATTGGAGAGCAATCTGGAAGTGTTGCTGATGCATCTGCTCAAATACCAAATTCAAACTGAAAGACGCTCAAAAAGTTGGCAGTACACAATTTTGGAACACCGTAGGCGAGTCCAAAAGGCACTCAAGGAAAGTCCGAGCTTGAAGCCTCATTTTGATCAGGTTTTCGATGAAAGCTATCAAACCGCTAGACGACTGGCTGTAATTGAAACTGGATTAGCGATCGCTACCTTCCCTGAACAATCTCCCTTTACACTAGAGCAAGTCCTCGACTCTGATTTTTTGCCGGAGTCATAAACTCACGCTTTCACTTGGCTGCCCCAAGGACTCCTATGAATCCAGATACCTAACCTACACTTTAACCTTTAGCAATAAGCAAGAGTTAATGAGATTATTTTTGACTCTATTGACAATGTGCTGTTCTTGTTGAGATAAGACGGCAGATATGCTAGTCCAACACAATTAGATACACACGGTTTATAGAGAAGAAGGCAAGAGCACTCATACAAAAGGCAGGTTCCTGAATATTTCTTATTCCCTGTTAGTCCAGATTTTGCTGTAATTAATTGCGCCTGACTACTTATCTCATGCCCTACTGACTTTTTGGAACACCAGATTTTATATTTTAAAGATTTCATGAAGAAGCAGCAATCTTGTACGTATTTACTCTTAGTGTGGATACAAGACCAAAATATACCTTGATATTCTCACTAAAAACGCTACATACCAGAACTTAAAAAACTGTCAAAGTTCAACGATAGCAAGCAGGGATCATTTACAATATTCCCCATGAGGCAGATAACACGGTGGTTGCTACTGCTAGAAACATCTAGGTAAAACAGAGAATAAAAACTCATAGATATTAATTTTATTATAAAGATTTCATGAACATGAGCGTTGTGTTATTGCTTTTATCAAGTAAATTTGCAATAATCCGATTGTTAAAAACAACACCCTTTAATCAAACTCAAAAAAAATAAAATGGTGCTAAGTTGTTGGTTAATTTAGTAGTCAAAGACACAAAACTCTAGAAGAAAACCAGTTATAGATTATGACAGGTTAAGTGTATCAGTTGTACTGATTCTGAACATATCTAGGTAAGTTTTCGCCACTTTATAAGGGTTTGTAATCTATAAAATCAATTAAATTGCTTAAGTAAAGGCGTTTTAATTAAAGCACCCTTGTAGACAGTTAAGCTAAGTATTTATAACAATATTGTTTTGTTGTGATCTGCAATGATGCAGAATTTACTTACGTGAATCACTTTAGGGAGTAATAAGTTAATTGCATGACTACTTCTTGTTTCAAGTCTCGTGTAGATACTGAATACAAGCATTCAACATTAGTAGATTTATTGAGTCAAAGAGCACAACATCAATCTGAGCAAAAAGCTTATACATTTTTGAAGGGCACAGAGGCTCAAACAGATGAACTGACTTATAAAGAGCTACACTTACAGGCTCAGGCGATCGCGGCTTCTCTGCAATCTTTAAAATTATTTGGCGAACGTGCCCTACTTCTCTATCAACCAGGTTTAGATTTCGTTGCTGCCTTTTTTGGATGTTTATATGCCGGGGTTATAGCTGTTCCTGCCTATCCACCTAGACAAAATCAAAATCTGTCCAGATTGCAGGCAATGACAGCAGATGCTCAAGCAAAAGTTGTACTCACTTCCACAGGATTAGTAGAAAGCTTAAAAGCTTGTTCTAACAAGGGTCTGGAACTAGCTGAGTTGCATTTGTTAGCAACTGACAGTTTGAGTGATGACCTAGCCAAAGCATGGCAGCAACCAGAAATCAACAGCGAAAGTTTAGCTTTTATTCAGTACACATCGGGTTCCACAGGAAATCCCAAAGGTGTCATGGTCAGTCATGGTAACCTGATGCATAACTTGGCCTTGATCCATAGCTTTTTTGAGCATAGACATGATAGCCAGGGCTTAATTTGGTTGCCACCTTATCACGATATGGGATTAATTGGTGGGGTGTTACAACCTCTTTATGGTGGTTTTCCAGTAACACTGATGGCACCGGTAGACTTTCTACAAAAGCCTTTACGGTGGTTGCAAGCCATTTCTCACTATCGAGCTACTACTAGCGGAGGTCCAAATTTTGCCTATGATTTGTGTGTACGTAAAATTACTTCAGAACAACGAGCCAGCCTTGATTTGAGCAGTTGGGAAGTTGCTTTTACTGGAGCTGAACCTGTCCGTGCAGAGACGTTAGAGCAGTTTGCTGCAACTTTTGAACCTTGCGGCTTCCGTAGGGAGGCATTTTATCCTTGCTATGGAATGGCTGAAACCACTCTGATAGTTTCTGGAGGCGTGAAAAATGCTTTACCAGTTGTTAAGTGGGTTGAGAGTACCGCACTAGAACGCAACGAAGTGGTGAAAGCTAGCGATAATCAGGAAGATGTCCGAGTGTTTGTCGGTTGTGGGCAAAGTTATCCAGACCAAAAGATTGTAATTGTTAACCCCGAATCTTTAACACTTTGTTCTGAAGAACAAGTAGGAGAAATATGGGTGTCTGGTGAAAGTGTCGCTCAGGGTTATTGGAATCGAAGTGAGGAGACAGAGCAAAGCTTTCATGCTTATCTAGCAGATACCGGAGAAGGGCCATTTCTCCGCACAGGAGACTTGGGATTTTTGCAAGATGGTGAGCTATTTGTCACTGGACGCATCAAAGATGTAATTATCATTCGCGGACAAAACCATTATCCCCAAGATATTGAACTGACTGTAGAAAGAAGTCACCCTACTCTGCGACCTAGTTGTGGAGCAACCTTCTCAGTAGATTTCAAGGGTTCTGAGCGATTGGTAATTGTTCAAGAAGTAGAGCGGAGTTATCTACGAAAATTGGATGTTCAAGAAGTAGTAGGAAACATTAGGCAGGCAGTGGTAGCACAGCATGGCTTAGAAGTTTTCGCTACAGTTCTTGTTAAGACTGGAAGCATACCAAAAACTTCTAGTGGCAAGATTAGACGCCATGCTTGTAGGTCTGCATTTCTCTCAGGTAGTCTAGATGTTGTCAAAGACTGGAGTGAGAGGGTGTTTTAAAAGTTTTAGGAGGTCAAAAATTAAGCCAGTCGCCTTACCATAATACGGATCATGGCAAGGTAGATAAAAGTCTCAGATGTTTCGGGCAATAACTCATAATCTCTGACTAATCGCCGACAGCCCAT